>JAAKFP010000164.1 GCA_011065005.1 Chlamydiota bacterium
GGGAATTTGCTAAAATTTAAGCCCTGAGTTGTAAAGGATTGAAGCTATGACGACTACTATTGATAGGGCTGAAGAAGAGAAAATAACCGATTCATCTCCCAAGGAGATGGGAAGAGAAGAATCTCTCACAATTGATCGAATCAAAGCGAAACAAATTACAGTAGGAGTGGTCGGGCTTGGTTACGTCGGATTTCCCTTGTCTTTAGCGTTTTCTGAGGCAGGAGTTCAAGTCATTGGTTTTGATATAGATGAGAGCAAAATCCAATCCATTGAACAGGGGAAAAGTTACATTCGCCATATTCAATGCGACCGTCTGCATGAAGTTCAAAAGGCAAGTAAACTCGAGGTTACGACGAATTTTCAACAGGTGGCCAATTGCGATGTAGTGATTATCTGTGTTCCAACGCCGTTAGATCATCATTTAGAGCCCGATCTAAGATTTGTTGTGGAAACATGTAAAGTGATCGCCCCGCATCTCAAACCGAATACACTCGTTTCTCTAGAAAGTACGACATGGCCAGGAACAACTGACGAAATCGTAAAAACGATCCTCGAGAAGGAGGGGGGTTTTACTGTTGGAAAAGATCTTTTCCTTTGCTTTAGTCCCGAAAGAGAAGATCCGGGCAATAAGTCTTATGGAACAAAAAATATCCCGAAGCTAATTGGCGGCACGGACCCAAAGAGTTTAGAGCTTGCAACGGCTTTATATTCGTTAGCTCTTGATAAAGTGGTACCCCTAAGCAGTACTAAAGTTGCGGAGCTAGCAAAACTGTTCGAGAACATCTTTCGAAGTGTAAATATCGCTCTTGTGAACGAATTGAAGGTGATTTGCGAGCCGATGGACATAGATGTTTGGGAAGTTATTGAGGCGGCGGCGACAAAACCTTTTGGCTTTATGCCTTTCTGGCCCGGTCCCGGTTTAGGAGGTCATTGCATTCCGATCGATCCTTTCTACCTCACATGGAAGGCGAAAGAATATGGCATCTCAACACGATTTATTGAGTTGGCTGGAGAGATCAATCGCCAGATGCCGAAGTATGTCGTCGGAAAAGTCCAAGATTGTTTGAATGTTTTCGAAAAAGCGTTGAAAGGGTCGCGTATCTTAATTCTGGGGTTGGCGTATAAGTCTGACATCGATGATATGCGTGAAAGCCCAAGCTTAGAGCTGATTAAGATTCTCGAGGAGAAAGGCGCCACAGTAGATTATCATGATCCTCTTCTTCCTGAAATTGGAAAAACTCGGGAATATAGTCATCTGGCGGGAAGAAAACATCAGGAATTATCCAAGAACTATGACTGCTTTCTTATCGCAACAAAACACAGCTGCTTTTCTGTAGAAGAGATTCTTTCGTTTGGAATTCCAGTTGTAGATACGAGAAACTTTCTCCCAAGAAGGAATGAATTAGTTTACCCCGCATAATGGAAATAAGGAGATCCTATGCAATTTATTGACATCAAAAAACAGTATCAAATCCATAAAAAAGCCATTGACCAAGCGATCCATGAAGTTTTGGATAAAGGGAGTTTTATTTTGGGGCAACAGAATAAAACTTTGGAAAGCACCTTGGCAGAATATGTTGGGATAAAACACTGCATTGGCGTTTCCAGCGGAACAGATAGCCTTCTCATTGCTCTAATGGCTCTGGGGATTGGTTCTGGCGATGAAGTGATAACAGTTCCTTTTACCTGGATTTCCCCAGCGGAAGTAATCGCCCTTATCGGTGCTACTCCAGTCTTTGTTGACATCGAGCCGGGCACCTACAATATCGACATCAACCAGATTGAAGCGGCTATCACCCCTCGAACAAAAGCGATCATGCCTATCAGCTTGTTTGGGCAAATGCCGGACTATGCAGCAATCAATGCAATAGCTAACAAGCATGGGTTGCCGGTGATCGAAGATGCAGCGCAAAGCTTTGGTGCCACTCAGCATGGGAAGAGAAGCTGTGGATTGACTACGATCAGTTCGACGAGTTTCTTCCCGGCAAAACCGTTCGGATGCTATGGAGATGGAGGCGCAATCTTCACCGATGACGATCGGTTAGCTGAAAGAATGCGTTCTATACGTGTTCATGGGGGGGAGAAGAGACACCATCACCCCTATTTAGGGGTAAATGGTCGTCTGGACACACTTCAAGCGGCTGTTCTCTTAGCAAAATTTCCCCATTTCCCCGCCGAAGTTAAAGCGCGTGGAGAAATTGGAGCTAGATATTCAAAGTTGTTGAAAGACTGCTGTGTAGTTCCAACAATTCAGGAAGGGAATACACACGTCTATGCGCAATATACCATTCGTATACCGAAACGTGACGAGGTGCAGCAAGAATTACAGGCTCAGGGCATTCCTACAGGGGTATATTATCCAAAATGCCTACACGAGCAGCCTGTGTTTACTTATCTTGGATATAAGTATGGAAGTTTTCCCGTATCGGAAAAAGCATCTACAGAGGTGATCAGCTTGCCGATGCATCCATGGCTGTCGCAGGAAGATCAGGACCATGTAGTTCAAGCTGTTAAACAAGCTTTGATGGCAAAAATTTAATTATTGAAAATGAGAGGTAATATGTCTAAAGAAGGATCTTTAAAAAACATTGCAATCGTAGGTGCGGGCAGATGGGGAAAAAATTTAACCCGTAATTTTTACAATCTTGGTGTATTGCATACCATTTGCGATACCAATGAATCGCTTTTAGATACCTATCAAGAACAATATCCCGAAGTGCATCTAACGACAAATTTCAAGACAGTACTTGAAAATCCTCTGATTACTCGCATTGTCATTGCGGCCCCTGCCGCTATACATTATGTGTTAACAAAACAGGCTCTCTTAGCTGGAAAGGATGTATATGTTGAAAAACCCCTCTGCTTAGATAGTAATGAAGGGGAAGAGCTCATCAAACTTGCGGAAAAGGGTGAGCAGATCTTAATGATTGGACACCTCCTGCAGTATCATCCCTATGTCCGACGCCTGCAAGAGCTTGTCGGAAGTGGTGAATTGGGTAAGTTGCAATATATTGTATCAAACAGATTGAACCTTGGTGCTATTCGTACAGAAGAAAATGCACTCTGGAATTTTGCACCCCACGATGTCTCTGTCATACTTTCTCTTTGTGGTCATCGCATGCCACTGCAGGTACGCTGTATGGGTGCAGCTTACGTTTCCCAAGGCGTGGCAGATACGACTTTAACCGCACTTCGTTTCGATGGGGATGTCAGAGCGCACATTTACGTAAGTTGGCTCAACCCTTTCAAAGAACAGAAGCTCGTTGTTGTGGGTTGCTCTGGCATGGCTGTTTTCGATGACACCAAACCTTGGGAAGAAAAACTGGTTCTATATCGGCACCATTTGAAGTGGGATCAGGGGAGGATACCTCTTATCAATGAAGGCGACGCTGAAAAAGTGATTGTACCCCAAGAGGAACCTCTACGTGCAGAATGTGAGCATTTCATCAAGTGTTGTGATGAGAGAATCACCCCTAGGACCGACGGACAAGAAGGGTTGCGTGTTCTCAAAGTACTACAAGCCGCACAAGCAAGCTTGAATGTGGATGGTGACGGCAAAGATCCTTCGGAGAAACACTATCTTACGCAAGGAACAGCCGCTAATTATTTTGTTCACCCTACCGCTGTGATCGATTCCAATGTCGACATTGGAGAGGATACAAAAATCTGGCACTTCAGCCACATTATGGAGAAAGCAAAAATCGGCCCTTCTTGCAACATTGGACAGAATGCTGTCGTCTCACCAGGGGTTGTCTTGGGAAGAAATGTCAAAGTGCAAAATAACGTGAGCATCTACAGTGGCGTTGTTTGCGAAGATGATGTTTTTCTTGGTCCCAGCATGGTTTTTACCAATATCAACAATCCTAGGAGTGCAGTCAGCCGTAGAGGACAATACAAGAACACCTTTGTGCGAAAGGGAGCAACCATTGGGGCCAATGCCACCATTTTGACAGGGATAGAGCTTGGAGAGCATTGTTTTATCGGAGCTGGTGCTATCGTAACAAAAGATGTAAAACCATTTGCTCTTGTTGTTGGAAATCCAGGACGACAAGTCGGTTGGATGAGTCGCTATGGAGAGAGAATCAACTTACCGTTGGAGACTCCAGAGGGTGAAACTTTGACCGCAGCGTGCCCTTCCACAGGTGAAATTTACAAACTTGAGAAAAACACACTTACGATTTTTGAAAAAACTATAGAAGGGAAGTATGACAAAGAAGTAGCAGCACATAAGCTATCATGAAAATCGTAATCATTTTGGATACTTCGACATGATACAGCTCGAAACAAACGCCGAAGTGATATTCACAGACTCGGGTGGTGTGCAGAAAGAAGCCTACTTCTGCCAAGTGCCTTGTGTGACGATGAGAGAGGAAACGGAATGGTCAGAATTGATAGATCACGGATATAATCGTTTAGCGTTGCCTTTCAAAGGCAATATTGTCAAAGCCTTTCATGAAGCCAAAGCAAAACAGCCCGATTGGACAAAAAAACTTTATGGTGACGGAGATGCTTCACAGCAAATTCTCGAGCAAGGTCTTGTTAAAAAACTTAACCACAGATGAACACAGATAAAGAACGAAGGGTCAGTCGCGATTTGTTGACGATTATAGAGAAAGACTTCTGATGAGTGCTGGTTAATCCCCTTTTCCAAGTCACTTCTGCTCTCAAACAATTTATCAGGATGGGTAGGATAGGAAGGATAAATGATGACCTCAGTTTTTTCTAACAATTTAATTTTCTTTTGAAGTTGTGTCGTGATCGACTATCTTATTTTTTATCCTTCCCATCCTACCTATCCTGATAAATTCTATTCAAATATTAAAGTGTAGGGATTGAGTCGAGGTCTGAACGGTTACTCTTGGAATTCTTGGACTCTTAATATTTCCTTAATAATAGCATTGTATAATGGCAGGCAAAGAAAGGTGATGGTATAGGACCATCATCAAAAAGGGGCTTCGTAAAATGGACAAAGTCCAGAATAAAGCAAGAAGTTAGCATGTCTAGTTTAAATAAATTATTAGTTGATAGTGCTCCTAAAGAACTTGTTGAGTTTGTATCTGTATGTGCAAGTGGTGACGACTTAGTCGAAGAGCTTGTAAAGGATCCATCTCGGCTTTTTTCCATCATTCAAAATATGAATGTAGAGGGAAATGAGCCTCTGGCGGCGAGGCTCTTGTATCGGGTCAATCCCAATGATGTGGAAAATCTTGAGGTAAAAAAAGTGGAAACCACGCTTCGTAATCGGGGTATGCTCGATCGGACATGTGAGCCCAATATCTTACTGAAGGTGGAAGGCGGCGCTCCTGTCGAGGCACATAAGTCGATCTTAGCACTTGAATCTCTTTTCTTTGAGGGAATAACGAGATTTAAGGAATCTCAAGATAGCAAAATTAAGAATAGTGAAATTGAGATGAAAGAGGTGGGATTTGCGCCAGAAGCTTATCAGCGGGTTGTAGAATATCTCTATCTTTCTGATGAGAGAAGAAGAAATTTTGTTTCTACAGTTAACAAAGAGCTTTTGCTCCAAATAGCGCAGCTGTCATCCTATTGGGGCGTCGATGAGTTGAAAAAGCTTTGCGACGATGAGCTTTGCAACTCTTTAGGCGAGATTGCTATAGAAAAAAGTGATATGGACGCGTGGTTAGATCAATCCGAGATTGTTCCAAAATTTACGAAGCTTCTGAGGTTCGTAAATAGAGCTGCAGGAAACGGTAATTTGCTTCTGAGGTTCGTAAATAGAGTCGCAGAAAGAGGCGATTTAGAACCCATTATAAGCCAAATGCAGACCCCGGAGGGAGCAGCTCGGTTTGTAGCGAAGTGTAAACCAAAAGAAATCGAAGTCTTCGTAACACTGAAAACGGAGTTTGGAAAGGCGTGTCAAATTCCCCCGGGCACTTTTGGTAAAGTGGAATGGGAAAAAACTTTTCCGGTTACAATTAAAGACGAAGATGTTCCGCCACTTCCACCAAATATCCAT
>JAAKFP010000165.1 GCA_011065005.1 Chlamydiota bacterium
AGATTGTGCTTAGAGATCGTTTTCAACTGCGTTTTCTAGGATCATACGTCCTATCCCCTTTTGGGTGAATGTGTATACGTTGCCTGACCTTTTTGCTGGTAAAGTATCTGCGGCACTTTGTCGTCAGTGGAAAGGAAGAATTAAGGGACGAGATTGGTACGATTTTCTTTGGTATGTGCAAAGAGAGACCCCTTTGCATCTAGCACATCTCGAAGAGCGTATGCGAGATACAGGCAATTATTCGGGTGAGATCCCATTAAGTGAAGATCAATTAAGTGAACTATTGCACCAAAAAGTTGAGAGCCTCGACCTTGATTTTGTGAAAAAAGATGTGTATCCCTACATCAAAGATCCTCGCCACCTTGATGGGTGGACAAAAGAGACTTTCTATCATGCGATCAAGTTTATGCGGTTTGCTTAATAGGTTCTTTAGGGTAACCGTTCACGCAATGGTGTCAACTTAAGGACGCCGTTTGCACGGCTCCCAGCAAAAAGCCGATTGCTCGGCTTACTCCAAATTATTTTGCTTAGCCCAAATGTTTTGCCAGAAACAAAACACCTTGGACTAAGCCGTGCAAACGGCTTTTTTTTTAAACATACGAGAAGCCAAGACATTTAGGGTTTTTATTCTTAGCGCCTTCGCGTTTTCTTCGCTTCCTTCGCGATCTTCGCGGTTATTAAGCAGGGGTCTGAACGGTTACCTGTGAGCAGACCCAAGAACCCGTCTCAGACCATCTGAAATGATCAATTATTGATGGCTTCGAAAAATTCCTGACGTAGAGAGCTAACAGAATCGAATTGACCTCGAAAGGTATTGGTGGTGGTATGACCATTTTGGTCTTCAATTCCACGGGCGGCAACACAGAAATGCTCGGCAGTGATTGACACCGCAACATCTTCAGTTTCAAGGAGTGTCGCTAATGAATCGGCAATCTGAACCGTTAGCCTTTCCTGAATTTGTGGTCTTCTAGCAAAAAACTTCACAATTCGAGGAATTTTGGATAGGCCAATCAGCTTTTCTTTTGGGAGATAGGCAACATAAGCTACCCCTGACATCGGAACAAAGTGATGTTCACAAAAGCTTGTAAAATGCACCTTTACGAAGACCATATTGCCCTTACCGTTTATCTGATAATGATCCTCCATAAAGCTTATCTCAGGAAATTGGTTGATATCCAGGCCGGAAAAGATCTCTTTAACATACATTTTCGCTACACGATAGGGGGTGCGTGAAAGAGACTCATCCTCTAGATCTAAACCTAAAACATTCATGATTTCACGAAACCGCTCCGCAATATAGGCGATTTTCTCTTCATCATTCATCGGAGTAGGGAGATCCTTTATGGGGGATGGAAATCGAGTGACTGCTGCTTCTTTGGTGTCATCTTTAAAGTTGGTTTTCATTCTCTTCACCTTTCGTAAGTTTTTGTTTGCTAATTTCTACCGCAGCAATCGCAAAAGCATTGGCTACGTTTAAAGAGTTCTTTCTTCCTCTTAGAGGAATTTCTAAAAGATTATCTGCTCGTTGAAGGACCTCATCAGAACACCCATATTCTTCATTACCGATAGCAAGAGTAAATTTTTCAGGGAACAGAAAATCCTGTATTGCGATCGCATCGTTGCTGGTTTCCATTGCTATTAAGGGCCGGGGGAGGGTGTCTAAGGTTGCGTTCGGATAGCAGGTCACATGTTGAAAAGTTCCCATTGAAGTCTTTTGAACCTGGTGATGGTCAATGTAGGGGGTATCTTGAGAGAAATATGCATTACCAAGAGAAAAAGCCTCTATAGTGCGGAGGATGCTTCCCACATTATGGGCTGAACGGATATGGTCGAGGTAGATCGCTATGGGCCATGTCGGGCCTTGAGCAAACTCCCTGTCGTGAGTACGAATGTTTGGAAGTAAGCCCTGTTCACTACGGTAGACTTTGGCTTGCTTCAAATGCCGGTGATAGCGATCGCTTATCTTTTTGGGGTCGTAATGGCTCAGAGGCTCTCCATCCATCCACAGTTGAATCTCGTTATAATGCTCGAGCATCTCTTTAGAACCATTTTCATAGAGCTGGCGTAGCAACTCAGCGCACTTCTTGTGCTGCCATTCCTCGGGAAAAGTTCGGAATTTGCGAGGGTTATAGTTCATGTATCAAAGAGCATAGCCTTTTTTACTCTCGAGATATTCTTCAAGAGGACCATTGTGGACGTGAATTCCGTCCTCTTCAAAAGCAATAATCTTGTTGGCAACCGTATCGATAAGATCGCGGTCGTGGCTGACAACAATCACAGTGCCTGGATACTCATCTAGACCCCATCCTAAGGCGGATACAGCTTCGAGATCAAGGTGGTTGTTGGGTTCGTCAAGCATGATGACATTGTGATCGGCGATGAGGATGCTAGCCATAATTAGACGCGCGGTTTCCCCTCCGGATAATGAGGAGACCTCCTTAAAAGCGTCATCACCGCCAAAAAGCATTTTTCCCATGATACTGCGAATGTCCTGATCGTAGATGCCCGGCTTTCGTTCCTTGAGCCATTCGAATGCTGACATCTTGAGGCTTTTGTCTACCAACTCCGCGTGGTTTTGGGGGAAGTAGTTGATCTGTACCAGATGACCCAATTCTAAGGAACCCTTGTCAGGAGAGAGTACTTCGGCAAGCATTTTCAAAAGGGTTGTTTTCCCTCTTCCGTTGTTTCCAATCACGCCGATTTTATCGCCACGCACTATTTCAAGGGAGAAGTCCTTGATCACATGGTTATCATCATAGCTTTTGTTCAAGTGGTCTACCTTGAGGATAATCTTTCCAGGTTGTTTTTCAGTGGGAATAAACCGAATGTAGGGGCGTTGAATGTTGGATTTTTTTAAATCTTGAGGTTGCAGTCTCTTGATTTCTCGGATTCGAGATTGTACCTGACTTGCTCGGGTTCCTGCACCAAAACGGGCAACGAAATCTCGGAGCTGTGAGATCTTTTTCTCTTTCGATTTTGCTTCTTGCTCAGATCTTTCTCTAACGGAAGTTTTTGCTACGGTCATCTCATCGTAGTTTCCAGGGTATATGATGATCGTCTCGTAGTCGATGTCTGCGATATGTGTCGTCACAGAATTGAGGAAATGGCGGTCGTGGCTGGTAACAATGAGTGTTCCATTGTAACCCTCCAGGAATTTTTCAAGCCATCCAATGGACTCCAAGTCGAGGTGGTTTGTAGGCTCGTCGAGGAGGAGAGCTTGTGGGTCTCCAAATAATGCCTGGCATAAGAGAATACGGAATTGAATATCTGTAGGAACAGATACCATTTTCATGGTGTAATACTCTTGAGGGATTCCCATACCAGAAAGCAGCACTTCAGCATCCGTTTCAGCCATGTAACCATTTTCTTCTGCTATGATCCCTTCCAGGTCTCCAAGATGCATTCCAATTTCGTCGGTCATCTCCTCTTCGTAAAGCTTGTCACGTTCCATCAACGCTTCCCACAAACGCTGATTTCCCATGATTACCACATCAGTAACTAGAACATCCCGGAAATCTTCGATGTTTTGACGTAACATCCCCACACGGTCTGGTAGGGTCACAGATCCATAAGACGGCTCTTCCAGTCCCATAATAATTTTCATGAGGGTAGATTTTCCAGATCCATTAGGTCCCGTCAAACCATACCTATTTCTAGGGTTGAAAGTGATAGAAACATTTTCAAACAGAACACGGCTTCCAAAACTTTTCGATATCTCTTTTAGGGTGATCATCTTTTCATTCTCAATGACTTAATAATTATTCCAAAGAATAATGCTACCATAAATCCAAGAAAGAGGAAAGAAGGAAAAATGAAGGCGGAGAGCGGAAGCTTGGAGGGGGTGAAACACAGAGATACAGAGAATAAGAGAATATTCCCAAATAGTTTAGAGTGTTCATGTCGATGGCATAATTGCGCACCGTATGCTCGGAAGAATGTTTCGTAATTTTTAGGTGTTTTATAAATCGATAACAAGCTGAGATATACACAAAGCTATAATTCTAAGTTAGCATAGTTGTTGCCCCTACTGTGAATTTCAACATTAGCATACATAGTCTTCTCTTTTGAAATATCTGAATCCTGATCCGATGATTTTCCAGTTTGCTGTGTATCAGGTAAGTTGTGATACGGCTCTTTCTTGAACGGGGTAGGGATAGCAGGGACATTGTGGTATGGAGTGTCGTTTGCGTCTACATGACCTTTCTCTACTGATGACAATTCTATTGTGCCTTTCTCTGATTCGCCATGGTCCGCAACACTCAAATCACCCTCCTCCTGGGCGCTACCAGAAGCCTCTTTTCGTCTGCGAAGCAGATAAAGAAGAGTGGGTACGCCGATGGCCAAACACAAAACTCCTACACCAATTCCCACTCCTATAACAATCACGCGACCAGTGTTTGATGGTGGAGATGTTTGGAGTCGGATGACGAATGAGGAGGGCTCATTTGTTGAAGAGCTTGTACTAGTTAAAGAGCTTGTACTACTCGTAGGACAAGGTATTTTAATAATCTGAAGACCGGAACTCTCATCCGGCACATACGCGTAATTGCCGGAAAGGGCGACGCCAAAAGCAGAGCCAGGCGTATCATAGAAGCCTGCAAGCGTGGAATTGGTTACATTGGACACATCGATGATTTGAAGACCTGAGTTTCCATCCGCCACATAGGCATAATTGCCGGAAACGGCGACACCATAAGCATAGTTAGGCGTATCATAGGAGCCCGCAAACGTGGGATTGGCCACATTGGCCACATCGATGATCTGAAGACCGGAAGCACCATCCGCCACATAGGCATAATTACCAGAAACAACAACGTCAAAGGATATATCAAGCGTAGTATAGGAGCCCGCAAGCGTTGGGTTGGTTACGTTGGTCACATCGATGATCTGAAGACCGGAAGCACCATCCGCCACATAGGCATAATTGCCGGAAACGGCGATGCCAAGAGCTGTTCCAGACGTATTATAGGAGCCCGCAAGTGTGGGATTTGCTACATTGGATACATCGATAATCTGAAGACCCACATCATAATCCGCCACATAGGCATAATTGCCTGAAACAGCGACTCCCCGAGCCTGATTAGGCGTATTATAGGACCCTGCAAGCGTGGGGTTGGTGACATTGGCCACATCGATGATCTGAAGACCTGAGTATTTATCTGCCACATAGGCATAATTGCCGGAAAGGGCGACGCCAGAAGCATCGTCAGGCGTATTATAGGAGCCCGCAAGCGTAGGATTAGCCACATTGGACACATCGATGATCAGAAGACCGGGTCCCCAATCCGCCACATAGGCATAATTGCCGGAAACGGCGACACCATAAGCATTACCAGTCGTATCATAGCTTCCCACCAATTGAGGACACGCGGCCTGTCCCTGCACCGACTCTGGCAGCAGCATCATGCCCGCTAGCAATGCTCTCGGAAGAGCTCCACCCTGTTGTCTGCTCATTACAGCGATCGTGGACATTTGAAAAACAAAGGCTGCTTTGAGCGCCGCAGGACCCAATGTTCCTTTCATCGTTGCGATGGCATCAGAGACGCTGCTTTGATTGGACTCCCACGATCTTCCGGCAGATATGAGCAAACCTCCAAGGAGACAAGCCACAATTCCTCTTCCCCAGGAAGTGCGGCCTGACGTCGCAGACGTGGCTCGATTAGGAGCCCCGAATTTCAGGCTATTTGCCACGTAGATCAGGTTCTCATGGACTACATGATCATAGCTACTGCCAAAGAGTCCTGTGTTATAGCGGATATAGGTGGTTTGGTAGCTTTCCGGATCTTCGAGTTTCCAAAACACTCCATAATCCTCTCTCAGCTGATCAAAGAGCTTTCCCTTTGTCTCAAAAGTGTCGTAACCCCACGCACCTGCTCTTTGGAGTTTGCAAAAAACGTTGGACTTTTCCCCGCGCAGGTCTTCGATCTCCCAAATATCGACAGCGGCTTCATCGGCAAGCCAATGATTCAATGTT
>JAAKFP010000166.1 GCA_011065005.1 Chlamydiota bacterium
AGCGCTTCAGATGCGAGGCGCAAATTCGCAGACAACTTATTAGTTTTCAAGAATTTGCAACAAAGCAGATGAAGATGATGTGTTAGCAGAAATGCGGAAGTTATTTCTGCACGAGCCCTTAGGGGCAACAAGGCTACCATTGTGTTAACCTTGGAACACAGGCCCGGATCTTTAGCTGAGGTGTTAACGAGATTTGCGAAGCTAAACTGCAATTTGACGAGTATTGAATCGAGACCACTAAAAACATCTCCCTTTGAATACAGGTTTTATTTGGACTTAACACGTCCAGAGAGGAAAAATAGTAAGGACTGGCAGGAGATATTCTCTGAAGTCTTTCAAACAAATAAGACGTGTAAAATATTAGGAATTTATGAGGTACCGTCATGCTAGACAAACTACACAAAAGAGTCGACGCTATCGATGATCAGATTCTTTCCTTGCTAGATCAAAGGATGATTGTAACTAGGAAAATTGCTTCGGTAAAAAACGAACTAGAACTGCCTTTAAAAGACACAGGCAGGGAACTTGCGATCACAAAACGATTGCAAAAACTGGCGAAGCATCCTTTGCTAGCTGACGCTATCTCTTCCATTTTCTCTCCTATCTTCGATTGTGCCAAAGCGGAAAGAAAGTTGATGGAAAGAAAGGAGATTTCAATGGAGCGAATGAGTAAATTTGTGATCAAACCTGGAAATGTGCGGGGTGAAGTAGCTATTCCTCCCTCGAAATCTCACACGTTACGTGGAATCCTGTTTGCCTCTCTAGCGAGGGGAAAGAGCCTCATAACAAATCCGTTAGAATCTCCGGATGCGACAGCGATGGTTAAAGCTTGTAAGATGCTGGGAGCTGGTATTGAAAGAGAGGGAAGGGACTTCGCAATCAAAGGCGTGGGCGGAAAAATTTCTTCTGAAGAACATACGATCGACGCTGGAAATTCGGGTCTCGTCCTCCGTCTCATTGTGGGAATAGCTGCTTTGGGTCGGCAGCCTATTGTGATCACCGGTGACCACTCCATTTGCAATCAAAGGCCCATGGGTCCGATGCTTGATGCTTTGCAACAGCTAGGAGTACGCGCCGAATCGGTCCATGGAAATGGATATGCTCCATTAATTGTTCAGGGGCCCTTGCAGGGTGGGCAGGCGCTAATCAGTGGAGAGGATTCGCAACCTATTTCCGCGCTGTTGATGGCTGGCTCTCTCTGTCCAAAAGGACTTAAGTTAAAAGTTACAGATCCAGGGGAGAAGCCTTGGATCGATATGACCCTACACTGGCTCCGAAGGTTGGGAACAAAAGTAGAACATGACTCCTATACGCAATACGATGTGGCTGGCGGCACTATATGGGATGGATTTACCTATAACGTTCCAGGAGATTGGAGTTCTGCAGCGTTTCCCTTGGCGGCAGCTCTGGTGACAGGATCAGAGCTGACGATTCATAATGTGTGTACTTCTGATTGCCAGGGAGACAAGGCGATCGTCGAAATTCTTCAGAGGATGGGTGCTGTGATAGAAGTTCGGGGTGACAGTCTCATCATTTCGCCGAGTGGAAAACTTAAAGGGGTTGAAGTTGATCTCAATGATTGTATTGATGCGATTCCCATTTTAAGTGTTGTCGCCTGCTATGCTTCTGGAACGACTCGAATCACAAACACTAGTGTCGCTAAGACAAAAGAATGCAATCGTATTGCCTGCATCGCTTCTGAGTTAAAGAAAATGGGGGCGCAGATTTTGGAAACCGAAGATGGTTTAATCATAAGGGGAGCTAAACTCCACGGCGCTGAAGTGGAATCGCATCGAGACCATCGAATGGCGATGTCCCTAACTGTAGCAGCGCTTGGGGCCACGGGAGCGACCACCGTCAACGACGTTGCTTGCGTTTCCAAAACATATGGGTCATTTGCCGAAAGCTTTCAAAAAATGGGAGCTAACATCGAGGTGATGCAATGAAAATACTCTTATGCGGGCCTCCGTGCTCAGGAAAAAGCACCATAGCAAAGCTCGTAGCTTCTAGGTTGGGATGGGAGGCGATCGATACAGATCAGATCATTGAGAAAAAATACCAAAGAGAGAAGGCAGATATACAATCCTGTCGGGAGATCTATAAACATGAAGGAGAGAAGAATTTTCGAAAAATGGAAAATAAGGCACTATGTTCTTTCAAAAACGAGGAAAATGTTGTGATTGCTCTAGGTGGAGGGGTAAAAGAAACTGCTTTTTTGCAAGAAGAGGGTGTTGTCATATACCTCCGCGCTACCCTTGACACGTTATGGAAGCGAATCTTACAACGCCCCCAGCTGCCGGTGTACTTAGAAGAAAATAACGCAAGAAAGAGTTTTGAAAGACTCATTGAAAAACGATTGCCGGCCTATGCCTCAATGGCAGAAATCACGATTGATACAGATTCTCTCACCCCAGAAAAAGTCGTAGACAGAATCTGTGATACAATACTTATCAAGGAGGAAGTACCCCATGGCATCAAATAGTTTTGGAAACCTTTTTCGCATCACAACGTGGGGAGAATCCCATGGGAAAGCAATAGGAGTGCTCATCGACGGTTGTCCTGCTGGTCTACCTTTGGATGAAGCAATCATTCATACTGAATTAAAGAAGCGTTCTCCAGGGAAGAATTCCTACACCTCCCCTCGGAAAGAGGAGGACACTGCCGAAATTTTGTCTGGCGTTTTCGAAGGTGTGACAACGGGAACCCCCATCATGATTGTGATCAAAAATCACGATGTGGATTCTAGCAAGTACGAGCCGATCAAAGATCAAATGCGTCCCGGCCATGCAAACTACACCTATCTAAAAAAATATGGGCTCTTTGACTGGCGGGGCGGCGGTAGAAGTTCTGCTAGAGAAACTGCCAGCCGTGTTGCTGCGGGCGCTGTTGCAAAGCAGCTCCTAAAACATTTTGGTATCGATATCACCGCATGGGTCGCACAGATCGGTGAGGTGAAGACATCAGTACAACCTAACGACTTGACTGCTTTCAAACAGAAAACAGCATCGAGTCCCCTCTTCTGCCCTGACGAGAATGCAACACATGAGATGACCTCTGCTATAGATAAAGCAAAAGAGGAGGGAGATTCCCTGGGAGGGGTCATTCAATTTTTCGCAACAGGGCTCCCCGCCGGCTTAGGGGACCCTATGTATGAAAAATTGGAAGCCAACCTCGCAAAGGCGATGCTTTCGATTCCGGCAACAAAGGGATTTGAAATTGGGGAAGGATTTTTCGCAGCTGCGATGCAAGGTTCTGAACACAACGATTCGTTTACTGCTACTCAATCGGGCATTGCCACAAAAACAAATCATGCTGGTGGAACTTTGGGGGGTATTTCGACAGGGATGCCACTCACAGGACGTGTTGCTTTCAAACCCACATCGAGTATCATGCTACCACAAGAAACTGTGGATACCGAAGAAAAGAAAACAACATTCCAACTGCCTGAGGGTTCGCGCCACGACCCATGCGTTGCGATCCGCGCCGTTCCCGTCGTTGAAGCTATGGCCGCTATCGTCCTTGCTGATGCCATTCTCATGAATAGGAATGCACAATTATGAAAATCAATTACGAAATTCTCTCCCGAAGAGACAAAGTACAGCTCACTATCGAACCGGAAATCCTCGATTCAGAAATCGTTGACAACTCACGTCCTTTGGCCATCATCAGCGATGAGAATGTAGCCAAACTGCACGCAAAGCCCCTTTGCCAAAAATGGAAAAAAGGAGGGATATCCTGCCAGCTCTTCACCGTTCCAGCTGGAGAGAATAGCAAGTCGTCAGAGACAATGACTTCGTTGCAACTGCAGCTCCTTCAAGCAGGGTACGGCAGAGATTGCGTGATCATAGGCATTGGTGGTGGTGTGGTAACAGATTTGGCAGGATTTGTCGCCTCCACATACTGCCGAGGAGTTCCTTTGATATTAATCCCTACGACCCTCTTAGCAATGGTCGATGCTGCCTTAGGAGGAAAAACGGGAATCAATTTACCCCAGAGCAAAAACTTTGTGGGCACGATCTATCAACCAGAATCGATCTGGATAGACCCTAACGTTTTAGAAACGCAGCCCCTAGACTCTTTTCGTGATGGCCTTGTCGAAATGATCAAACATGGCCTCATCTGGGATGCAAACATTTTCTCATGGATCGAACAGAACGTGGAACGTCTTCTCAAAAAAGAGCCCTCTACACTGAAGAAAGGGATTATCGACAGCTGTAAGATTAAGTTATCTATCGCACTCCGAGACACTATGGAAACAGGACTGCGACGACTTTTGAACTTTGGACATACGATCGGCCATGCCATCGAGACGGTCAGCAACTATGAGGTCAGCCACGGCACAGCAGTCGCCATAGGATGCCTCGTGGAAGGGCACTTATCTCATCTAGCACAATCGGACCTCGATCGCATCGCCAAACTGTTTCATCGCATAGGAATCTCTTTGGAAGCCGCTCAAAAAATTCCAGCCGAGAAAATCACCCAAGCGATGTGTTATGACAAAAAGGGAATCCATAGTGTTCCCCGCTTTGTTACGCTGGAGGCAATCGGGAAGGCCCATTCCCACAAAGGAGACTACTGCACCTTCATTAATGAGAACGAGATTTCAAAAGCACTGGAGTGGATGCACCATGATCTGCATAAGCTTGCCAGGCCCTAGCCTGGAAGATTTACAACAACAACTTAAATCAGCTTCCTCTGTTGCTGACCTTATTGAGTTCCGGCTTGACCTGTACGATCACCCTTCGATCATTCGACAGGTTCAGGAGCAATGCACCCTCCCCTTCATTCTCACGCTGCGCCCAAAGGCTCACGGCGGCGCCTTTGTTGGAACTGAAGAGGAACGACTGAAAATCCTTCATTCGCTCTTGGACCTGAACCCCGAATATGTGGATCTAGAGAATTTTGTTCCAATGGACCGGATCAGAGATTGGCCTTCCGAAACGAAAATTATCCGTTCTCATCACGACTTCAGCGGCACCCCAAAAGATCTAAAAGGGCTCTTGAATGACCTCACAAAGAATCCTGCCGCAATCTATAAAATTGCTACAACAGCAGAAAGTACTCTCGATGCCCTCAACCTTCTCCACCTTGCCAAGACGTCCACAGAACCCCTAACGGTGATGGCAATGGGAGAAAAGGGTAGCTGCTCTCGCATCCTCGGTCCGGTCGTGGGATGCCCTTTTGTCTACGCAGCTCTCTCAGAAGATTTGTGCACGGCACCAGAGCAGATCTCTGCACACGAACTTAGGGAAGTGTACAACTACTCCAATCTAAACCCCTCTACAGCACTCTATGCCCTCCTCGGTGATCCGATCCACCAAAGTGTCGGACACCTCTTCCATAACGCCTACATGAGAGACCATAACGCTCTCTACACGAAGCTTCACGTGACTGCCGACGAGCTAGAGACTACTCTCAGCCTTGCAGTGGAACTAGGCTTCCAAGGGTTCAGCGTCACAATTCCGCATAAGGAGAAAATCCTCCCCCTGCTTGACGAAGTAGACACCAATGCGCAGAAAATTGGAGCTGTGAATACTGTAACCGTAAAAGAGGGAAAACTGTATGGCAGCAACACCGACGCTGGTGGAGCTCTGGACGCACTTGAGCATGTTGCGCCGGTATCAGGACAGAAAATGGTTCTTCTCGGTGCTGGTGGCGCCAACCGTGCTGTCGCTTTTGAAGCAAAACGAAGAGGAGCAGATCTTGTGATCCTAAACAGAGATACCTCCCGAGCGGAACGCCTAGCCAAAGAACTCTCATGTGAATGGGGCTCATTGAGCGATTTCCCTGAAATCCCCTACACCATCCTTGTCAATGGAACACCCAATCAGATGCCTATCGATTCTAAGGATATCAAGAAGGGAACAACCGTTATGGACCTATCCATCACGCCAAAAGAGACCGAACTCCTCAAGGCAGCTAAAGCGTTAGACTGCAAAATTG
>JAAKFP010000167.1 GCA_011065005.1 Chlamydiota bacterium
GGTGTCAATCAGTTGGGTTTGAGGTGGTATCGTTGCAGCCTCCCCAAGGCGAAGATCTTGATTTATCTGCTCCAACATGAGTGTGCGGATCGCATAAAGGTTGTAAATACTGATGTCTAATTGGTCTATTGTTGCCATCAATCTGCCTATGGAATAAAGTTAGTAGTTTAAAAAGTATCTCCCCCACTACTTTTTATTTTAACATTTTATCTATTTTTTAGTAAACACGGATTAAATGACAAAGATACACCACCCAGTTCTTTTAGAGGAAGTTCTCCGGTTTTTTGGAGACCTGAAACTCGAGGTTTTCGTCGATGGCACTATAGGTGCTGCCGGGCATTCTGAAGCCCTATTGCAGGAACATCCAGAAATAGGCACTTTTCTTGGAATTGATCAAGATCCTTTGGCATTAGATCTTGCTCGACAGCAGTTGGAGCCGTGGAAAGAGAAAGTAATCTTGAAAAAAGGGAATTTTTCCGATTTAGAGGACCATTTAGAGGAATGCGGCCTCTCCAAAATCGACGGAATGCTTCTCGATTTGGGGGTCTCCTCGATGCAGTTGGACCGTCCTGAGAAGGGATTCAGTTTTAACAGGGAGGGACCTCTCGACATGCGTATGGACCCTTCAAATGCTCTTACCGCTGCAGACATCGTGAACACATGGTCGGAGAAGGAGCTTGGAAGGATCTTTCGCGATTATGGAGAAGAAAGACGGTGGCGAGCTGCCGCGAGCGCAGTTGTTCAAGCGCGAAAGAAAGGAGAGATCCTAACAACGACACAGTTGGTAGATATTTTGTTTTCGGTTCTAAGGTCGAGGAAGAAGCAGAACTTGCATCCTCTGACCCTGATCTTTCAGGCTTTACGGATCTGTGTGAATCGTGAGCTGGAAAGGATCGAGCAAGTGATTCCACAAGCGATTCGTAGACTGAAAAGTGGAGGGAGGTTAGCGGTGATCAGCTTTCATAGTTTGGAAGACAGGATAGTAAAAAACGCTTTTCGTTATGCTGCCAGTGACAAAGAAAACACCTCGGGAATTGGTGGGATGTTTTTATCAAAAAAACCCGAAGTTCGCATTATAACAAGAAAACCGGTGATCCCTACACTTGAAGAAGTGAAAAGAAACCCCCGCAGCAGAAGCTCTAAGCTTAGAGTTGTAGAAAAATTGGATTGAGGGAATTTTATGAAAAAGCAGATGATCCTTTGCACGCGAATTTTTGTTTGCATTTTTGCTGCCGGGATAACTCTCTACGCCACTATTGACAAAAACAACGACCTAACAGCGATTCAGCTTGCGATTCCTGAGCTGGAAAAAGAGGTAAAAACCCTTCACCTTGAAAATGAACGGTTGCAATATGAGATAGAACAATTCGAAAGCCCTATCCATTTGATGGAACTCCTGCGAAAACCTGAGTTTAGCCACCTGAAATACCCTTATGTTCGTGATGTGATTCATCTTCCTAAAGAGCAGCCGGCGGAGAAATGATCCAACAGCAGAAAAATCCCATCACCACCAAACATCGCAAGCGATTAGTTTTTGTTGCGCTCGGAATTTTTTCTCTATTTTCTTTGCTGGTATTTCAGTTTTTTAAAATCCAAATCGTCAATGGAGACAAATGGTCTCGCGTGGCAGAAATGCAGCATTTCTTTACTGTCAGAGAACCCTTCATGCGTGGAACTTTTTGGTCGAATACCTCCATCAAAAGAGGGCATTCTGATAAACCGTATCGCTTTGTATTAGATATCGAAAAATTCCATCTCTTTATAGACCCTGTTTCCATACCCAAAAATCATAGAGACCCCATTGTAAGCTATCTGATAGAGCAATTGGAAATCTCACAGCAGGAAAAACAAATATTTCGCAGTCATTTTGATCGGAACTCTCGTAGCCGTAAGTTAGCGATGTGGCTTGATCGTGAAACGCGGGACTCGATTCTAAGCTGGTGGCAGTCCTATGCTCGCAAAAATCGGATCGTTCGAAATGCTCTCTATTTCGTTGCCGATTATAAACGATCCTATCCCTCTGGGAAGCTGCTAGGACAGCTTCTTCACACAGTGCAAAACAATCGAGACGAACAAACAAAGCAGGCATTGCCAACAGGGGGGCTTGAGCTTTATTTCAACGAATACCTACAGGGAAAACAGGGAAAAAGGCTTCTAAAGCGCTCCCCAAGGCATTCTTTTGAAACAGGGAAAGTGATCAACTCACCCGAAGATGGTGCGGATATCTACCTTACCATCAACCATTACCTGCAAGCAATCGCTGAGGAGGAGATCGAAAAAGGAGTAAAGCAGTGCCATGCTAAAGGGGGGTGGGCTGTGATGATGGAACCCAGGACCGGGGAAATTCTGGTTTTGGCACAATATCCCTTTTTCTTTCCAGCAAAGTATCAAGAGTATTTTAATGATACGGAAAAAATTGAAAACACCCGCGTGAAGGCAATCACCGACGCAAATGAACCAGGCTCCGTTGTCAAACCCCTCACTCTAGCGATAGCTCTCCTAGCAAACAAAGAATTGCGCGATGCGGGCAAGTCGCCTCTCTTTGATCCTGAAGAGAAAATACCCTGTTCCGATGGGCGCTTCCCCGGAAGGAAAAAAGAGATCTCCGACGTTACCAGACACAATTACCTCAACATGTGGATGGCTTTGCAGAAATCATCAAACATCTATTTTTCCAGACTGGTAGAAAGGATCATCGACAACCTTGGAACTGAATGGTATCGGCAGGTGCTAGAAAAGACCTTTGGCTTTGGAGTAAAAACGGATCTTGAGCTTCCCGCTGAAAGTCCGGGGGTGCTACCTACACCAGGAAAAATGTACTCGAGCGGAGCTCTAGAATGGTCTACGCCTACTCCTTTTTCTCTGGCGATAGGTCACAACCTACAGGTCAATAGCATTCAGCTTCTTCGAGCCTATTCCGTCTTAGCCAATGGAGGGTATTTCGTGGAACCCACCCTCATTAGAAAAATTGTAAAAAAGGATGCAGACGGTGCTGAAAATATTCTTCTCGACAACAGCTCCCCTGAACGCGTGCAAAGATTTGCTCGAGTTCTCGATTCGGATATTGTCTCTACCGTAGTCAAAGCGATGAAATATGTCACCAAACCGGGAGGTTCCGGCCGGCGGGCCGATGTTTGGGGATATACCGAAGTGGGCAAGACAGCCACCGCCAGCAAGATCGTTGGGGGTAAATACTCCGAAACGCAGTATGTTTCCAGCTTCATAGGGTTCACTCCCGTGGAGGATCCCGCCTTTGTCCTTCTTGTGGTGATGGAGGAACCCGAATGCCTATACATCCCAGGCGTCGGCCACAATCACCATGGCAGCATCTCGTCGGCACCTGTCTTTAAGGAAATAGCGAAAAGATCTCTCGAATATCTGGGCATCACCCCCGATGATCCCTATGGATACCCATTTGGGGATCCCCGTTACGATCGCGAGCAGGCCGATTGGTTGCCCGAAAACCGGAAGTTGCAAGAAATATACGAAAAGTGGAATAACTAAGCTTTCTTGCACCTTATTTTATATCATGAAGCTAAAGAAACTACTGAAAGACATTCCTATTTTAGAGGTTAGAGGGCCAAAAGAGGTGGAAATCACCGGAGTTTGTGCCAACTCAAAGTTTCTAGCGCCCGGAAATCTTTTCGTCGCAAAAAAGGGGCGAACAGTAGAAGGTGCGCAATATATTCCGGAAGCGATCGCAGCGGGGGCAGTAGCGATTTTGACTGACATCTTCGATCCTACATTAAAAAATGTAACACAAATTATTCATCCCGATGTTTCTAAGATTGAGGGGTTAATCGCCGCACAGTACAACCAGTTTCCTAGCGAAGAACTTCTGATGGTGGCAATCACAGGCACCAATGGAAAAACCACCACCTCCTTTCTGATTAAACATTTGCTAGGCAAGTATTATGGTCCTTGCGGACTTATCGGAACAATAGAATACATCATCGGTGAGCACCGATATCGAGCGACACATACGACCCCGGACGTTTCGATCAATTACAAACTACTTCGAGAGATGATCAATGAAGGGTGTAGCTCCGCTATAATGGAGGTAACATCACACGCTCTCGATCAGGGACGTGTCAGCGGTATCCAATACGATGTAGTGATCTTTACCAACCTGACGCCTGAACATCTCGACTACCATTCCTCCATGGATGAATACTGCCAGGTAAAAAACAAAATCTTTCGCGATTTAAATCCCGATAAAAAGAAAAAGGGATATCAGAAAACCGCCATCGTTAATGCTGACGATCCCTACCACAAGAAAATCCTTCAAGGTTGTCGCGTTCCCGTGGTCACTTACGGCATCGATAGTGTGGCAGACCTTCAAGCTACAGATATCCGCCTCAATGCGGGAGGGACAAAATATCTGTTAAGATATCAAGATGAGGTCTATCCCATCAAACTTCCACTGATCGGACGTTTTAACGTCTATAACAGCCTCGCAACCATCGCTTGTGGAATCTCCCAAGGTATACCTCTAGAAAATATTTCCAAAATAATTCGTTCGTTCCCTCCAGTTCCCGGGAGGCTCGAACTCGTTCCCAATAAACTAGGCCTCAATATTTATGTGGACTTTGCCCATACGCCCGATGCTCTAGCCAATGCCCTAAAAACTTTAAGAGAGCTGAATAGCGGTCGCATCATCACACTCTTTGGCTGTGGAGGAGATCGTGATCGACTCAAGCGCCCTAATATGGCCGAAGTGTGCGAACAGTTTTCCGATATCTGTGTGGTTACCACCGATAATCCCCGCTCAGAAGATCCTGAGGCAATTATCAGCGACATCACTAAAGGTTTTCAGAAAGCAAGTAGCTATGTAGTTGAAATCGATCGCAGAACAGCCATGGAAAAAACCTTGCACCTTGCAACACCAGAGGACATTATCCTTATTGCTGGCAGAGGACACGAGCCCTATCAGACTTTCCCTCACCATACTCTAGAGTTCGATGATCGAAAGGTCGCAACAGAAATTTGCCAAAACATCTCTCAAAAAGGAACCCCATGACGTTAAAAGCATCGTTATTTTCTCTCGTTGTTATCGTATTCTTCACTTCCTGTTCACACTCCACAGCTAATCGAAACCGTGTTGAACAGGAAAGACAAGATCGTGAGCTCGCTTCCGCTATGGAGATAGCAAGAAGGCCAAAAATTGTTATCGATGCCGGTCATGGAGGAAAAGACCTCGGTGCTCTATCCCACACCAACCCAAAATATCAGGAAAAAAACCTAAACCTCTCGACTGCACTACTACTGAATCAATTTTTACAGCGTATGGGCTATCAAACCATTATGACACGTGGTGATGACTACTTTGTTCCACTAAGCCTTCGGGCATCTTTTGCAAATAGCAACCGCGCTCTCCTATTCGTTAGTGTTCACTACAATGCTGCACCAAACACAAAAGCAGAAGGAGTAGAAGTCTATTACTACAATTCCAAAGAGGATAAGGAACGAACCAAACAGTCCAAAAAACTCGCGCAAACTGTTCTTGATCAAATCACCGCCAACACAGAATGTAAATCGCGGGGTGTTAAACATGGAAATTTCGCAGTTATCAGAGAAACAACAATGCCCGCTATCCTCATTGAAGGGGGATTTGTTACCAACGATGGAGAAATTCAAAAGCTCAGCGACCCCGCCTACCTCAAAACCATCGCCGGGAGCATCGCCCTCGGACTCCAAAAATATTTGAAAGCAGGAGAATGATTCGTAACCGTTTACCTCTATCTGTTAACCGCGAAGAAAACAAATATAAGAAGGAGCTTTTATGTCTGTAGGTTCTAGTAGTGAGGTTCCAAGACAAGCCCCAAGCCATTTATCTCCTATAGGTAGTCCCCCAACATCGGATTTATTTAAACCAGATTCGCCGAGTTGTTTAGATTTCGCATCGCTCAGGTTGTCGCAAAGA
>JAAKFP010000168.1 GCA_011065005.1 Chlamydiota bacterium
TAAAGTCTTGGAGGATACCCAATACAAAAAAGCCAGAAAAATTTTTGAAGGAAATATTATCAAAGTGATTAACAGTAGCCAGGAGATTTCTGGATTCAATGTTGGAGGATTCATAATAGAAAATCCAGATACCTTGGAAAAGGTTGAGATAGGATTTCAAAACGAAAACCTAATTGCAATTAAGCATGATACTGGTGAGGTTCTAGCTCAGGTTCCGGACTTAATCACAGTCGTAGACCCAAATAACTTGCAAACGATTTCATGTGGAGAGTATCGATTTGGACAAAATGTTGTTGTTCTTAGCTTGTCAGCGCCTGCAATGATGGCGACAGATGAAGCAATGGAAGTTGTTGGACCAAAGGCTTATCCGATGGAACAAATATTTAAACTGCTAAAAAGATAATATTAATGTGAGGGGTTCAGTCGTTACAAATTTACATTTTCCTTAGAATGTAAGTTTGTAGCGTCTGATCTCTCGCAGACCCCACGCACCCTTTCTGACAGGGAATAACAAGTGTTACTTGTACTTTTTCTTTATCCCTCCTATTCTAGTGGTTTCAGTGAGTTTTCCTTGGAAGGATCATGGAGCGCCACCTAAAAATTCTGTTTTGGTTTCTGCTTGTTAAAGCTGTTTTTGTCCTTGTTGCGATTCAAGCTCAGGTGATCGGGCTTGGTCCCGATGAAGCACAGTATTGGACGTGGAGCCAAGATCTCTATTGGGGATATTACAGCAAACCTCCAGCAATTGCTTGGCAGATTTGGCTAGGAACAAAGGTTTTCGGAAATACGGAACTTGGGGTGCGGCTGCTGTCGGTGGTGATCTCCTCCTTGGTATCTCTGAGCGTATATTTTCTCGCGCGGGTATGTCGACTCAAATCCGAAACAGCATTTTGGGCCGGGATGGTCATGGCATTTTCTCCTCTTGGGATCATGAGTTCCTTCTTGGCGACGACAGATGGGGGGATGGTTCTGTTTTGGACCTTTGCCTGCATCATAATAGCATTTTCACTTTCTTCAGGAACCACTCCGAATTATGATTTTCTAGGAATGCTGATCTTGTCAGGGGCGCTGTTTAAGTGGCCAATATACATCTTCTGGGTTTTTGTTCTTCTCGCCCGTCGTATTTATCCGGAGCTGCGTGGGGGGAATATGTATCGAGGAATGGCGATATCGTTGTTAGGTCTCGTGCCTACAGTAATCTGGAATCGCCTCCATGAGTGGGCAACATTTAAACATGTCCTAACAACAATCATGGGGGGACATGGGAAAGAGGTGGGGACCTCTCCGCTGTTGCATGGCAATGTTTTCGATTTTCTTGGTGCGCAAGCGGCATTGTTGTCGCCTATTCTGTTTGTCTTACTGCTTTTGGCTTTTGTGACATTGATAAGAAATAGTACAAAAGTTTGGTCCTCCATTCTGTTTTGTGGAGGAGTCGCTTTACTTCTCTTAGTCGGCTATTCCACTATGGCGATATTCACAAAAATGCAAGGGAATTGGTGTGTTTATGCATACCCCTCGGGCATTGTATTGCTGAGCTGGTATGCGTGTGAAAGGGTAAAATGGGGAAAGTTGTGGTTGAAAGTGGGTTTGACTCTTTCGCTGATTCTCTGTATTGCTGTTTTAAGTCTTCCCACGATACAGGCTAGAGGTCTTTTGCCAATCCCTTATCGCGTCAATCCATTTCGACATAATTTGGGGTGGGCTAAACTTGAAGAAGCGCTGGAGGAACGGGGATACGATCCTGAGGAACATTTCCTTTTTAGCGACAAATATCAAATGACAAGTATATTGAGCTTTTATAGCCCTGGACAAAAGAGAGGGTACTTTCTTAACTTGCAGGGCTCGAGAAAAAATCAGTTCTCCTACTGGCCTACCATGGTTGATGAACAACTCGGAAAGACAGGATTTTTCGTCGTCACAGAAAACTCTCCCCATTGGGAAAAGATGATGCCTGAAAAAATGGAGGAGTACCGAGAGCAGTTGGGAGAGTATTTTGAGGAAGTGCAATTTCTTGGGGAATACCCTCTTTTCTACAACGGAGATAAAGTGGTGAAAGGCGCCCTTATATTCAAGTGTATCAATTATAATGGGAAGTTTCCCTTTGATCCCGATCTCTTTTAAACCTAAAAAACGCAGTTGAAAATGATCTATAAGTGCAAGATTTTGGTTCATAACTGCTTACAATGGAGGGTCACATTCCCATACGGTGAAGGGACCCTCCATTGTAAGCGGTTGTGGGCCAAAAGATTGTGCTTAGAGATTGTTTTCAACTGCGTTTTTTAGGATAATGAGGTCAGAGATAGAACATACTATCACAGGTTGCTGCTGATAGGGATATTGAGAATAAAGTATCGCTTTTCAACAATACTTTGATTAAGGGATCACAACGCTAAGTGGAGGGCTTCTAGGCCTAAAAGCTTGAGATCTTGAAGCTTAGGAAGTGAACCCACCTTTACATAAACGTTGAAGGTGAATTTCTCACCCCTTTCAGCAGTTTTTTTGCCTAATTTTTGGACTGCTCTTTACCAAGTATCGTAAGTAACTCGTCATCCAAGGGTTCGTCATCCACACGAAATTCTAGAAGATCATTCATATGTTTCATTGGCTTAGATGTGTGCACATATTTGAAAATTTTCACTATATCTCCAAGATAGTTTTGAGAATTTTCTGCTAAATGCCTTTTGAGCGCTTGATCCTCTGTAATCTGAATGAAAGAGTGAACCTCGGCAATAAAGGCATCTTTATCAAATCCTTCTAAAGCATCAAAGTGATAAAACTGGAGCCTTTTTGGCTCGAATTGACCGGGACTCATTATGATTCGCATGATATCAAGGGCATCTGCATCATGAATAATACGCTGTACATCGTAGGTAAACTCCCCTTTGGGATCTTTGTTGGCTAAAGCAAAATGCAAACAGTCGATTGTTTCTTTAGGAAGCCTTTCTTTAAATTCTGCTCTAAAGAGATCCGCGCTCTCCCCGTCCCAACGATCTTCTCCCTCGTCTTGGCGTGCTGCATCATGCATCCCTGCTGCCATCATGAGCGCATAGGGATCTTCTGCTCCTTCTCTTCCCGCTTTTTGATATAGCTTCTGCAACGTTACAGAAAGGAATGCTACTCTAGCAGCGTGCATCTCATCATGAAAGATGCGAGGTCGAATCATACCTTTTTCAAGTTGGTCTTTATATTCTGTATAAAGGCTGGTGCGACCGGGAAAATGAGGAGAAAAAAGTTTCACTTGTATTCCCTCTTCATTTCGATAGGAGGGATTTTCTGGAAAGGGCGCGACGTAAAATGGAGCAACGACACGGTGAAAATCATGGAGAGTTCTTTCCCAGCACGATTTTCTTTTCATTTCAAGTATTTTACTTCCATCAACCATGCTGCGCATTTCTACAAAATGACCAACATCCATTGGAAGAATCCTAATGTCCGAGTGGGATAAAATGGTTTCTAACTCGTGTACATACTCAGGATCTGTAAAAGCAAATTGAATCTCTTTTCCAAAGCGAGCGATTTCCATGCCCTCTTCTTCTAAGTAGATAACCTCATTGTCGATCTTATCAGGCTGGAAGGTCTTTGGACAGTCCTCTGTACGCCCGTTTCTATTTATCATCAATGGGATTAGTTCAGCGTTATGAGAAGCAAAAACAACAGGAAATGGATGGCCGGAATACTCAATATATTGTGGCGGAGGAGTTGTTAGAATACCCCGCAGCTCTTCATCATCTGAAGGTAGTGCGGCAATCAGCCTTTTTACCCTAGCATCGTCAAGAAAGGAGCGATTTTTTTGTCGCAATCTGAGAGCTGCAACTTTAAGATCAAATGCATCAATTTTAGATAAGGGTTTTTTCGCTTCTAATTCTCTGATCCCCTGTTTAATTTTCTGCCAAAGATCTTCTTCAGTACTTTCTAGCGGCCGTATTCCAGAGGGGGTCGGTTGAAAAGTTCTGCGCGCATAATTTTCAGCAACTGAAAATCTTGTGTGCATATATCTTGGGGCCATAGGGTTCTCAAACCATCTAATACGAGGAGCTTCCCAGTTAGAATCTACAGGAATAAAAGATACGTACAGCTTATTCCACATCTCAATCACCTTGTAAAGTTCTCCCCCTATGGGAGCAAATCCTTCACGCATTAAAGCTCCAGCACTTTTTAACGCTTGACCAGTTTGGCTTGCCATAGAGGCAGCAAAGCTCTTGGTCCCATGTACGCTCCACCGACCTGACGGCAGGAGTTGACCTTCAGCAAATGCTTTGATGATACGCGCACGGATCAGGGGAAAATCTCGTCGAAGATGGATCAAATTTAGCTTGGTAACATTTGAAATCCTATCGATGTTAGCAGAAGCTCCCCATAAAGCATAAAACTTCAATAGCCTCTGTTTTTGAATGGATAAAAGGTCAGGAAAATTCCGCAAATCTCGACTGACCTTTCGCACCTCACTTAAGATTGAATGTTTATCAATGGCATCGTCATAAAGCGCGCAAAACTCAGTATACTGCATTGTCAGAGACGGGTCTCTTGCTTTCTTCACATCTTTTTTCAAAAGATGACATTCATGAAGAAGTTCTAATGTAATGTTCATTGGATCAAGATTATGTCGTTTTAATTGTTCTCGCAGCTCGATTATTTTTATCATCAATTGCGATGGCAAAGAATCTTTTGCTCTAGTTGGTGGAAGAACTTCGAGTCTTTTTGAGGCAAATTTCTGGAGATAGGGAAAAGTGGTTTCATCGCCATTAACATAATCAAAAAAGAGTTTATCTATAATGCCCTCGGGCAAAGTTGATAAATGGGAAGTTAAAGTTTTGAATATACTTTCTTTCTCTTCCTTTTCGCGCTCCTCTGCTTCTCTCCATGATGAAAAAATCGTTTCGAGTAAAGATATGCCGGAAGGTAATCGGCATTGCTGTACATCTAAACCTAATTCGACGAGGAGATTGATGCGATCGAAATCTTCGATAAGAAGCGAAGTTTCAAGCGCTGATTGTTGCGCTGGACCGGTAATTTTTAAGAGATCAGGATTGATGGATGCTAGCCACTCAATAATGGCTCTTGGAGTTTTTTTATTTAAAAAAACATAGCCCCAAGATTCTTTCCAATTCGTGGTAGCGCCCTTACTGTACAGCAGCTGCGCAACTTCCAAATTACCAGCAATACACGCAGCTTCAAGCGGCGTTTGTTTATCACAAGCCCATTTATCGACATCACAACCGGGATGTTTCTCAAGAATATATTTTACTTTTTCTGTATCACCAATATTAGCAGTAAAAAATAGATGATGATCTTCGGGTTCAAAACGGGAGAAAAATTGTTTTAAAAGGAATATGTTCGCGTCATTTAAATCAAATGTCTTCCAATGCGACCAGTTAAATGGACTTGTTTTATAATGATAATATGTCTGAAAGAATTGCTTGGCGTCATCGTTTGAAATCTGATCTAACGACTCACAAAAGGCCGTCTCCATGATTTGTCTTTGCCAAGAAGTTTTTATGGCATCCTGGAGACAGATGGAGCCTTTGAATCTCCCACGAAGAAGATTTGCGAATACTTCGCTCTCTTCAGGGGCATTTCTGATGTGCTCATCGTCTAGTATACAATGGCGTGTATATGAGATCGCCTTACTCTGGATGAATAGTTGCACAATCTCATTGGCCAACTGCTTGGCAACAGGAAAAAATTTATCAGTACGATCATTGTTTGTCTCTATTGAGTCAGGGTCCGCTTGTTTGTGTAGAGACTGACTCGGGTCGTTATGGAAAGTAGTAGGGTTTAATGTCATCTTTATATACTCCCAATTATTACTTTAATTGAATTTATTTTACTTTATTTCAAAATAAAAGCCAAGAAATATTTTAATGTTTTTAAAAATATCTGTTCTAGAAATAAAACAGTTTAGGGATCGTATAAAAACA
>JAAKFP010000169.1 GCA_011065005.1 Chlamydiota bacterium
GAGTTGTGGGCTTTAAGGGTTCCCGTTAGGGGACCAAGTGAGCTAGCCCCGTCCTAGTGCGAGGGAGCTTGCGACCGAGACACGTAGGGCGGGGTTTTGGATCGATATGATATCTCGTCCCGGTAGGGGCGGCAGATTTATAAAGAGAGGAGATTTGGTATTCCGTCATTATGGATATAATGAGTTATTTTGTAGGGTCAATTTATTGTTCCTGCCGCCCCTGCCGGGGCGGGATTTTATGCTGACCTAAAACCCCGACCTACGTGTCTCGGTCGCAAGCTCCCTCGCACTAGGACGGGGCTAGCTCGCTTTGTCCCCTTATCGGGGACAATGGAAAGTTTTTTTTATCGATTTAAAATAATAAGAATGAAATGTTTAATGACACAACTGTAAAGGCTTATTTTGATAGGTTGATGCGTATGCGAAGAAAGCGAAGAAAACGCGAAGTAATTTATATTATTAACTTCGCGTTCTCTTCGCGGTCTTCGCGTTTAAAAAATGATGCAGATTTATCCTTATTCGCTGCTATAGTAGGGGAATGGAGAAAAAAGTCGTTATCATCATACAAGCTCGGATGCAGTCGATTCGATTGCCCGGAAAAGTCATGCTAAAGGCGCTTGACCGCCCTCTACTATCCTACCTCGTTGAACGACTAAAAAAAGTGCACAATGCCCAAGATATTGTGATCGCCACAACCCTGGACCCCGAAGACAAAGCTATCTTAGAGTTTGCTAAAACAGAAGGGGTTTCCGCCTATTGTGGAAGCACTGAAGATGTCCTAAAACGCTATTTACTCGCTGCCCAAGAACATTCCACAGATGTCGTCGTACGGATCACCGGCGATTGCCCTCTCATCGACCCTCAGGTTGTCGAAAAGGTGATCCAGTATTTCCTCGATCACGATTTCGACTATGTTGGCAACACTCTGACTCTTACCTATCCCCGAGGGATGGACACAGAGGTTTTCTCCATAAAGACTTTAGAAGACGCCGTTCAAAACGCTAAGGAGAAAAGTGAACGGGAGCACGTAACCCTATTCATGTACAGACACCCCGAACGATTTCGATTGGCTAACGTTTCCTATTCTAAAAACGTCTCAAAATATCGGTTGACCTTAGATACCGAAGAGGATTACACCTTAATTAAGAGCATACTAGAGGCGTTATACCCCAAAAAGCCGAACTTTACACTAGAAGATATGCTACGTTACTTAGAGGAGAACCCGAAATTATCAGACATTAACGCCCACGTTAAACAAAAACCAATACTCAAGGAGAATGTGAACCCATGACAATCCCTCCCATTATCTTACACACAGGCCGAACCATAGGCAAAGGGTTTCCTGCCTATATCGTTGCCGAAATCGGCAGCAACCATGATGGCGAGCTAGATCGAGCAAAAAAGCTGATCCGAGAGGCGAAGGAAGCTGGTGCTGACGCTGCAAAATTTCAATCGTTTCAAGTTCAAAACCTGATTAACAGAAAATTACTCATAAGCCAACAATGGCAGCCAGACCCATCCTGGGAGATGTTAGAAAAACTATCGATACCAGAAGAGTGGCATCACGAGCTGCAGCAAGAGGCAAAAAATGTCGGAATCGATTTTCTCTCCACACCCTTTGATCTGGAACGCTTAAAGCTCATTGTTGATTTAAAGGTACCAGCGATAAAAATTGCATCAGGAGATCTCACATATCATGAATTGGTCCGGGCTGCAGGGCGTAGCGGGTTGCCAGTTTTCCTTTCTACAGGTCATGCCTCGCTAGGGGAGGTAGAAGCTACCCTGAGAGTCCTCTGGGAAGCAGGTTGTAAAGATATTGTCCTATTACACTGTGCTTCCATCTATCCCGCGGATTTTGAAGACGCGAACATCCCTGCAATGGTTTCCATGCAGCAGGGATTCCAAGTTCAGGTTGGATACTCAGATCATACACCAGGAAATATCGTTCCTCTAGGAGCTGTAACCCTTGGGGGTTGTGTGATTGAAAAGCACATCACAGACGATAAATCTCGCCCAGGGCCCGATCATGCTTTTGCCCTGGATTTTGAAGAATTTTCTCAGATGGTACGGCAAGTTCGCCAGCTTGAAGAAGCTATGATTGGTGGAAAAAAATATCCTCGGCCAAGTGAAATTGAAGAGCGAATCATGGCTCGACGTGCCCTATATGCAAAAACAGATATTCCAAGAGAAAGTACTTTAAATAGGGAAAACGTAAACATCGTTCGTCATGCCTATCCAGAAGGTATTCCTGCAAATTGCTGGAACCGAGTGGAGGGGAGAGCTGTCGTTAGAAATGTTGCGAAAGATGAATTGATCACTTGGGAGATGATATAAACAGTGAATACCGAGTCTATCACCGTTCTCATTAGCAGCGTGTCGAAAAAAATTCCCCTTATCAAGAGTGTTCGACGGGCTTTGCATAAAATAGGGGTCGAATCAAAGATTGTCGGTGGCGATGCTGATCCCGATTGCATTGGAAAATATTTTGTCGACCAATTCTGGCAAATGCCTCCTTTACCCGATCTGACTCCGGAAGAGTTTATCTCCTACTGTCAATTTTATGGAATCAATCTAGTCATTCCCACTCGCGATGGGGAGCTACTCTTTTTTGCTGGTTTGAAGGACATGTTAGAACAGCAGGGGATTCATGTGATGATCTCTGAAGAGGAGGCCGTTTCGATCTGTCTTGACAAAGAGCAGTTTTATCAGACGTTAATCAAGTTGGGATATCCCGTGATTGATACGGTCTCGTCGCTTGTGGACTTGGATTGGGATTCCTATGTTGTGAAGGAAAGGTTCGGTGCGGGAAGTTATTCGATAGGGATTGACCTAACCAAAGAACAAGCGCAGAAGCATGCGAAAAAGCTAAAAAATTCTGTTTTTCAGCCTTATGTGAAGGGGGATGAGGTTAGTGTCGATTTATATGTCGATCGCACCGGAAAGACCAAAGGGGTGATCGCTCGGAAGCGTGAAATGGTCGTAAATGGGGAGTCTCAAGTAACCAATACATTTCGCGATGAGAATCTGGAAAAAATGTGTGCAAACATGGCTGAGGAGCTAAAATTGTATGGTCATGTGATGTTCCAACTGATTCATCATGAAGTGAACGGGGTTTACTATGTTTTGGAGTGTAATCCACGATTTGGTGGTGCTTCGGCATTAAGTCTTGAGATGGGTTTGGATAGCTTTTTTTGGTTTTTCCAAGAAGTCATGGGTGAAGATCTCTCAAAAATTCCTTTCGAGCGCTCTGATGAAGAAAAGCGCTTGGTACGCTATCCCGAGGATTTAATCGTCACATGAACTACGCTTGCCTTGCAAAACAAGCCTATCAAGACCCCCCCTATCAAATTATTCCGATAAGACGTCGGGATATGTCTCGCATCAAAGAGTGGCGAAACGAGCAAATGGATTGTTTACGGCAAGATCAACCTCTGACCGACGTAGACCAAGAGAGATATTGGTCACAAACAATTGAGCCATCTTTTAGTTTGGAAGAGCCCAAGCAAATCTTGTTTAGCTATCTCTTAGAAGAGGCTTGCATTGGGTATGGAGGGTTGACCCATTGCGATTGGGGGGATAAACGTGCGGAAGTGAGTTTCATCCTTCAGACCGACCGAACAGAAGACCCAGTGTTGTATGAAAAGGAAATGATTATCTTTCTTACATTGCTAAAAAAAGTGGCTTTCCAAGATCTTAAGTTTCATCGTCTGTTCACAGAGACCTTTGACATCCGTCCTCATCACATTTCCATTTTAGAAAAATTTGGATTCCTGCAGGAAGGAAGGCTCAAAGAGCACGTTATGATTAATGGAAAATATGTAGACTCTTTGATTCATGGATTTTTGAGGAAGTATGACGATGCCTGACTTTCATGATACACAGGTCTTTGTCAGCGGCGGGGCGGGAGTCATTGGGGCTGCCCTAGTAAAACTTCTCCATCAGCAAGGGGCAAACATTTTTGTTGGGGACCTCAAACCCAGACCAAGCGATTTTCCTTCCGAGATAAAGTATCGCCAGGGAGATCTCAATACGATCACTAAGGAGGAACTCGATTCTTTCCGGCCCGAGTTCTTTTTCCATCTCGCAGCTACTTTTGAGCGGTCTGTAGAAACGTATGACTTTTGGGGGGAGAACTTCCATCATAACGTCAAACTCAGTCACCACCTTATGGACTGTTTAAAGGAATGTAATTCCCTAAAACGTGTTGTATTTGCATCGAGTTATCTCGTCTACGACCCAAAACTCTATCTTTTTGACCTTCCCCAAGCTGACCCCGTCCGCCTCGATGAGTATAGCCCCATCTGCCCACGAAACCTTTGCGGCATGGCAAAGCTTCTGCATGAGCAGGAGATCAGCTTCCTGCAGTCTTTCAAGCAGCAAACCCTTTCAACAGTTAGCGCGCGAATATTTCGCAGCTACGGAAAAAATTCTCGTGATGTGATCTCTCGATGGATTCGTGCCTGTTTAAAAGGGGAACCCATCACTGTTTTCAGGAAAGAGGGATTTTTCGATTTTGTGTTTGCCGAAAATGTTGCGGAAGGGCTAATGCGGCTTGCTCTGTCGGAAGCGACCGGACCCATAAATCTAGGAACCGATAACGCCCGTCAGATTGGAGAGGTTTTAGACATCTTACAGCAGCATTTCCCAAAGATGCAAGTTAAAGAGGAAGCTTCAGACATCCCCATTGAAGTCTCTCAAGCCAATATGGACCGCTTTAAAGAAGTTACCGGCTGGATTCCCCCGCATCAGCTAGAAGATGCCATCCCCAAAATTATCGATCACGAAAAGACATAACTTAACCACAGATGCACACAGATAAACACAGATTAAAATATTTTTATGTTTGGCCGCTTTATCTAATCTTAACAAAAATATGAGACACTACCCTTTAGCAATTTTCAGCAATTTAAGGAGGCAACAATGACGAGTCCAATACCACCTTTTTCCAGGGACTATGCTATGTCCCAAGTACCGGAAACAACTGATCCTTTATCAGGTCTAGAAAAAATTGAAAGATCTTTTCCTCCTGTAGGCTTAATGGATGCTGTCGAAATTAGGGGTGGAAAAGAATGTAGTATATATGGCGAAGTCAACATGTTTGATGACGAGGAAATCCTTCAAATTCATAAGATCATCGAAGAAAAGGAAATAGGTAGACATGTTTCTGCAGGAATATCGGAGAACGGCAAACATGTCATCCAACAACAAGGAACTCGTGGATGCACTGCTGCCGTTGCCGCCATGCTTATTATGGATCATGGAAAACAACCAGAGATATTGGAACTAATATCGAGAGATCTAGGAACTGAACAAGACACAATTCGAGATATTAAAAATGCCGGACTAGAGCATATCCTGCATGCGGTTGCTGACTTTGAAAAATTGAAGCCCTTACTAGATGATCATGGTTCAGCAATTGTGACGATTGAAGACAAAATGCTCGGAAGCCATGAGGTTGTTGTCGATGAAATAACAGGAGAAAGTGTGCGCCTTCGCGATCCTTACCATGGTTGGGAAATTACAGTTACTCTTAAAGCTTTTACTGAGCGTTTTGTGCCTTTTGACCCTAAAGTTGCAGCCGAACTTAAAGCTATTGCTGACCGTCCTCACCGTTTTAAGCGTCCTAATCTTGATTCTGAGTTTGGCAATGTCATTCAAATTAAAGGACCTTCATCATGAGAGTGGTTGCTATTGACTCTATCCCTGCCATCGATATATGAACCAGTCTCAAATGCTCGAACGCCAGGCCTGCTCAGAGGAATTGAAGGGCGATCAAGTTAGGAACCGTGCAAAAACAACTTGCACATTTCTGATATCACAGCATCTTCATCTGCTACGTTGCAAATCCTTGAAAACTAAGAAATTGGCTGCGGATTTGCGCCTTGCAGCTGAAGCGCTGT
>JAAKFP010000017.1 GCA_011065005.1 Chlamydiota bacterium
CCCGATTCTGTATGAAATGAAAGTTCGCCTTGTTTGGTCGTACTAAGCGTGGCTTTGCATAGTGTGCAGCCGGGCAACCTGTCGCTGATCTGCTGATTCAACGCTCTCACAGCCAATCGCGTCTCTACCTGGAAGGGATCTCCCGAGTTGGAGAGCGTAGACGTGGATGGTTCTGACTGCCACAGGGAAGCCAGATAATTCGCTGCTGAAGATAGTACTTGAGTCATAATTTTTCCTCTTTATTTATTGGTTACGTGGCCTGGAGTCTTTAGGTAGAATTCAGGAGTTTTTCCATAACTATTATCGTAATACGGCTTATGCTCCTGTGTACAAACATGTACGCGCTTGGCGAATGCGCCAGGCATATCAAATAGTTCTAAGGGTGACATATCTTTAATCATCTGAAGCGCCGTCATCCCCGCCGCCCAAACATCTGTTTTTTCTGCATCATAAAGGCCTCCCTCTCTGGAGGCTTGTAGACGCTCTGGAGAAAAATAGCGATTATCTCCAATGGTCTCCCAGGACATTTGAGCACTCCCTCTCTCTGCTTCTTCTTCGGAGGCTCTTATGTTCTCTTCGCCTTTCACCTTTTTAGAGGTGACGTATTCCTGATCTTCTATCCGTTGGGCCACCTTAATGGTTCCAAAGTTTCCTCTCCCGAGGACATATGTGAATTTTTTCTCACCTTCGGGAAGGACAATCAGATGACCTGTTTGCTCATAGGCCTCTATTGTCTCCTCTTTTGCAATTTTACTCAGTTGGTAGTACTGCCTGCCAATTTCTGTATGACCTTTCTTTTTTACTGGTTTCATCACAAAGCTATCATGAACGATGTAGTTAAGAAAAGACTAGGACATTCAACTCTTTGCGTCAATTTTTTTTCTGATCGTGCAGTTTTGCAGACCTGACCCCGATGAATGTGCAGGTCGGTTAAAGAACAAACACAGAGGCATAGAGAATAAAGAGAAAAAAATAAATTTTTTTTCTCTTTTTTCTCTTTTTTCTCTGTGCCTCTGTGTTTTATTTTCACCCCTCCTTCCCTCCTTCCCTCTTTTTCTCTCCTTGCCTCTTTACCCGTAAATCAGGTATTCTTGTCTCTTGATAATAATTTTAGGAGAGATATTTTGCGCCTCAAAAAAATTAAATTTTTAGGCTTCAAATCCTTTGCAGATAAGACTTCACTCCTATTTCACCCGGGGATTACCGCTATTGTTGGCCCGAATGGATGTGGGAAATCGAATATTTCTGATGGATTTCGTTGGGTTTTAGGGGAACAATCCCCAAAATCTATGCGTGGAAATAGGATGCCTGATGTCATTTTTGCGGGGACTTCAAAGCGAAAACCTCTTAATTTTGCGGAGGTTTCGCTCACTTTAACGGATATTGATGGGAAGCTCCCGACTGAATATGAGGAGGTTACAGTGACTCGGAGGCTCCACAGGAGTGGTGAGTCCGATTACCTCCTAAACAACCGTCCAGTGCGCTTAAAAGACGTCCACAACCTATTTCTGGACTCAGGGATGGGAAAAAATGCTTTTTCTATCTTCGAACAGGGCAAAATTGAGCAGGTGATCAATTTATCTCCCCTAGAGAGGCGATATATTTTTGAGGAGGCAGCGGGGATTTTACGCTTTCTACAACGAAAAAGGGAGGCTTTACGCCGTTTAGAGCAGACAGAGCAAAATATTGAGAGGGTGCGCGATATCCACCAGGAGGTCGAAAAACAGATTATCGTTCTTGAAGAGCAGGCGGAAAAAGCGAAGATTTATAAGGAAAATAAGGAATTGCTGGAAGTCCTGGAAATAGGCCTTTTTGTCGCTAAATGGGAGAATTTCCAGAAGAAGGGAGACTCGACGCGTTTGAAGGCTGAGGAGAAAAAGGGGCAAATTGAGGAGCTCAATAGGGCGATTGAGAGGAGAGGCATAGATCGACAGAATGGCAACATCGGATTGATCGAGGCGCAGAAAGAACTTCAGACCAAAAGGGAAGCTGTTTTTCAGACGCGGAGTGATAAGGAAATAAAAACCAAGGATTGGCTAGCAAGTGATGAACGCTTGAAAGAGATGATGCTTAAAGAGCAGCAGTGGCGGAAAGAGCTCGATGAGATGATCGAAAAGCGGAAAATGCGGCGGGTCGAATCGGAAAGAACATTAGCACAGCAGCGAGAGGTCGAAGAGGAGGTCACCGGATTAGATGGCCTTCGCAGGGTCCAGCAAGAGAAAGTCCATGCCATAGAGCTTGAAGTGGGAAGCATCCGCGATCAGCAGCATGAAGCGCAACATGATCTGTTGAAACTTCTTCAAGTTGAGAAGCAGGTTGAGAGTGAGTTGAAGCAAACGACATTACGCATAGAACATAACAACGATCGCAAAGTTCGCATTCGTGAGCATCAAGAGGTCCTTACTAAGCATGTTGAGGAATTAACAAACGCCATCGAAGGAAAAAAACAAGAGATCGAAGAAGTTGCGAAGCAGATCGATGCATACAAAGAGCAGTTTTCCTCGTTGGAAGAGCAGATTGAAGTGCAGACACAAAAGATCCAGGAGACCCAGGAAAGACTCGACTCCATTTACCAGGAGCGAGCAGAATTTAAAGCGAGAAAGAATGTTTTGGTTCGCCTCAAAGATGAGATGGAAGGGTTTTCTGCGGGAACAAAACAGTTGTTGCAAGAGTCAGAAGATCCTAGGAGTCCTTTGTACAACAAAATAAAAGGGCTTTACGAGTCTCTTTCACCAGAACAGGGTGCTGAGATGGCACTATCTGTTGTAATGAAGCCTTATACTCAAACGTTGGTGGTGCAAACTAAAGATGATTATCATGCAGTCCTCAACTTTGCTCGAGAACAAAACATTAAAGATTTCTCATTGATCTGCACTGGAAGCTTAGCCGAGGAGGGCAATCCTTCCTCTCGCATCACAGATCAGGAGACTCTTTTCTCTCACATCAGTGAGAATCTCTTAGCCAAGCATTTTCTAAAGAATGTCTATCTTGCAAAAAGCGTTGATGAAGGCACTACTCTAACCGAGAGACATCCTGGTGTTGAAATTTGGACCGATGATTCTGCCTACATCGATCGCCATCAGGTCCTCTTCTATCCCTCCGAAGGAGAAAATAACGTTTTTCTTCGCGAAGCGGAGCTAAAAATTCTTGAAAAGAAAATTGCAGAGAGTGAAGTCAAACGTTCTAATCTGGAAGAAGAGCTTAAGGGATGTGTACAGCAGCGAGGGCAGATTCAGTCGCAAAAGAATGAATTAGACCAAACCCTTCGTCAGAGTGAAATGAAGCTTATCGAACAAAAGTATGTCCTTCAGCGAATGGAAACCGATCTTGACAAAACCAAAATGGAGATCGGAAAAGAACAAACTGAGGAGACTTCCTTGGACCAAGCTTGTGCCGAGCTTAAAAATGCTATGGCCGAAAGCAACAACAAGCACGCCTCGGCGAAGGCGCGTGCCGATGAAGTGCAGAAGCTGGTCGATACCCTTAACCGGCAGCTCGAGGAGCAGGTGGCAGCGCTAAAAGTTGAGCAGTTGACCATGCAAGAAAAGGAAAGTGTCTACCTGAAGATGGTCGAAGAAAAGCGGAAAATCGCCCATCAGCTCAACGTTTTTGAAGTCAAAGATTTGGAAAGCCTACAGCAGGAGAACCGCCTCGAAGAGGAGATCAAAAGCATCAACGAACATCAGTCGCAGCTCAAGTTGAATCGTGTGGAATATGAACAACAACTGACCGTGATTGAAAAACAACTCGAACAGGTGCAAGAAGATTGCAAAGAGCTTGAAGATGTCGTTTCACAACGTCGCAATGAAATCGATCAGATTGATGAGGACATCATAAATAAGAGGAACGAACTCAAACAAAAGGAAGGGGAGCAGTACGAGTTGGGCATCCAAGGTGCTCAGATAGACTCCTCCCGCCACGCTCTCGAACAGGAGCTGCAAGAGCGGTTTCATCTCCCCGTTGAAGAGGCGCGCGCAAAAAATATTGTTTTAGAACAAACGATGGAAAAAACAGAACGGAAGATTCGCTCCTTACGTCGAGATGTTGAATCTGCAGGCGACATCAATATGACTTCCATCGAAGAGTTTGATAAGCACAAGGAGCGCTATGAGTTTTTAAATCAGCAGATCGATGACCTCACGATTTCTAAAGAAGAACTCGTAGCTATCATCACTCAGCTCGACACCGAAAGTCGCAAAATTTTCAAGGAAACATTCGAGCAGATTCAACAGAACTTCAAGAAAAATTTCCAAATTCTCTTTTCCGGTGGTGAAGCAGACCTGCAATTTACCGAAACAGCAGATATCCTCGAAGCAGGCATTGAAATTGTTGCTAAACCCCCCGGAAAGAAGATGCAGTCGATAAGTCTGCTCTCCGGAGGGGAGAAATGCCTCACAGCAGTGGCTCTACTCTTTGCTATCTTCGAGGTCAAACCCGCCCCATTCTGTATCCTCGACGAAATTGACGCCCCTCTCGATGACACGAATGTCGAAAGATTCTTAAATGTGGTGAAACAGTTTACCGATAAATGTCAGTTTATCATCATCACCCACAACAAACGCACGATGGCCATAGCCGATGTGCTGTATGGAGTTTCCATGCAGGAAAAAGGGGTCTCTAAACTCCTTTCTCTCGAATTCTCCAAGGACGCCACTCCCGAGCCCGCACTCGTGTAACCCTAATTTTTACAGGATTAGGTACGATAGACAGGATAAAAAAAACACCCTGTGTAATCATCTGTGGAAATAAACGCGTCATTCCTCTATAATAGGTAGCTATTATTTTATCACTCCATAATTTGAAAAAGGGGTTTCTTATGATTGTCGGTATTCCCAAGGAAATTAAAGAATATGAATTTCGTGTAGGAGCCACACCCTCCATGGTTCGTGCCCTGGTGGAATCAGGACACCAGGTTCTCGTGGAAAAAAATGCGGGAGAGGCAATTGGATTTACTAATGAAATGTACCAATTTCACGGAGCAAGAGTTGTCGAAACCGCTGCGGATGTCTACAAAAGCGAGATGATTATCAAGGTAAAAGAGCCTCAAGAGAGTGAGTTCAAATATCTGTATGAGGGGCAGATCCTATTTTGCTATCTCCACTTGGCGCCAGACCCCATTCAAACAAAACGTCTCATCGAAAGCAAAGTCGTCGCCATCGCCTACGAAACGGTGACAGATTCTAAAGGGCAGCTGCCGCTTCTCGTTCCAATGAGTGAAATTGCCGGAAGGATTGCGATACAAGCTGGTGCTGTTTCTTTGCAAATGAACAATGGGGGAAAAGGACGGCTGCTCGGTGGCGTGCCAGGAGTTTTCCCCTCTAACGTTGTGGTGATAGGCGGCGGAGTCGTTGGTACGGAAGCGGCGCGCATGGCTATGGGATTAGGGGCGAACGTAACGATTTTAGACAAAAATATCGATCGCCTGCGTGTTCTTGACGCACAGTATGGTCCAACGTTGAAAACTTTGTATTCAACCCCTACAGAAATAGAAACAGTGCTCAAGTGGGCAGACCTCGTCGTTGGTGCAGTCCTCATCCCCGGGAAAACAGCACCGAAATTGATCACCCGTGATATGCTCAAAACGATGACTCCTGGTTCGGTGATTGTTGATGTCGCAATTGATCAAGGGGGATGTGCCGAAACATCTAGACCGACAACACATGGAGATCCCACATTCGTGGAAGAAGGGGTTCTACACTATTGTGTGGCAAACATGCCTGGAGCCTGCGCAAGAACATCAACACAGGCCTTAACCAATGCAACCATGGACTATGCTTTAGAAATTGCAAACAAAGGCTACCGACAGGCGCTTTGGGAAAATGTGGGACTGCGCAATGGACTGAATGTATGCCTTGGGAAAGTGACCAATGAATCGGTCGCTCACGACTTGGGATATGCTTATGTCACAACAGAAAAAACTCTATAAAACAAATGCACAGTGGCCCCATGGTGTCTTTACCGGAATTCTTAACCCCTTTCAGAGAAGAAGCGGAAGCCTATTTGTCGCGAGGGACTTTTGGAGATATTGAGTTCTCAGGAGGCACCTATCAAGTGCAGATGACAGATCTTCACAGTAATGAGGAGGTTTGGGCTTTTCTACAATTTGACGGCAAAGTAAGAGTAAGGGACAGATTTTGCTCCTATGAAGAAGTGGAAGAGGTGTCCGCATGCCCCCACCTTGCTGCAGCATATTTGCGAATTTTCAGTGGAACAGAAACGCCTCTTCATATCCGTTTCCAACACTCCCTATGGAATCAACTCTGCCAGTTATTTCTAGATGAATGGGGAGATGACCCCAAGATCATTGCCGAGGTCGGTGATGGATCATTTGTCCTGCGAACACCAGAGAGCCAAGAAGCCTTCATCGCAAAAGGGATCACCCCCCAAGGTAAAGAAATGCTGCAAGATCTTTTTCTTGAAAGGCGTGAGGAAACAGAGGAAACGTCGTTAAAATTTTCGAACCTCTCTCAAGAAGAAATCACACTGTGGCGGCAAGGAAGGCCAAGTCATCAGCTGCGTTATGAGCTCTCCTTTTGGAATGATCTAGCAAAACGGCTCATGCTTCTCCAAGATAAAGGGGAGAAGTATCAAATCTCTTTCACCTATACTCCAAAAAAAATCCCTCAACAGATTCACATACAATTTGCAGAGATAGAAATTGCCTTTACCCTTTCTGAAGGTGATCTAGCAGCAATCATTCCAACCCTTTCCACCGTTGAATCGCCTCTCCCTGTACACCTATCACAAGAGGATACTATTCAAAGGATCACCTATGATGTGGATTCCGGAGAATTTAGGGTAGAACCGAAAAAAATCCCCCCCGAGAAAAGAGAGAAACTCGAAAAAAAGGGGATCCCCCTCAGAAGTTGGTGGTATCTTCCCAATGACGGCTTTTATACCAGCATGGAACATCCCCTGTTAAAAAAATCGGTTTTGAAAGGAAAAGAGATTGGACAGGCCTTGGATGACCACTTCGCCCTTATCAAATCAAAACTCACGGAAACACCCATTCACGAAAAACCCATTGAGGTTTCCTATTCCATCCATTTCGATCCTGATTGGAATCTTCACGTTAGCACCTGCCTTTTCAAACCTGGTGATCTCAGTCAATACCATTCCCGCTTTTTTGGAGATTGGGTCTATCTCGACAGAAAGGGGATCTACCCCATAGAAGGCGTTGTCTTCGACACAGCAGAGCTTGTCGTTCCTAGCGATGAGGTTGGCAACTTTGTCGTGCAGCATCGCCTCTGGCTAAATACCCAGGAGGGCTTTACCATCCACATCACCGGCGTGGAAACAAAACTCACCTACGAAATGACCGAGGAAGATTGTTTGCTTTTCACGCGAAAAGCGATGATTGAGGAAGAACCTGAAAAAACCAAAGACTTCGGCCCTTGGGTATATATTGCGGGTCAAGGTTTCTTTTCAAAAGTAAGCGTGAACGCCGGAGTCCACATTCGCAGTGGAGTTACGATAAAACCCGAGCAGATCCCTTTATTTATTCGGATGTACCTTGACGAGCTGCAGCTCGTTCCGGGATTTTTTAGCGATAAATGTCCCGTCTCGAAGATGGGCCTCCACATTGGAGTTGTCAAAGAACAAACTGTTTCCATCACGCCAGAAAATGAATTGTATCCCGAATATCCGAAAGGAATGGTCAAGTTTTTTGAAGAGTATTCCTATGTCGAGGGGGAAGGGTTTTACCACCTACCCCCAGAGATTCTCATGCCCATACGTTTTCGGCAGAAAATAGATCTTCACAAAGAGGACCTTCCCCATTTTTTCTCTTATGAGATGGATCAGCTTCGTGAGTATGCGATTTCTATAGATTCCCGGCTAGAATCTCCTAAAAAACTAAATCTTATAGCAGATACGTTATCTCTTGAAAGCGAGGGATACCTATTAAAATTGCGTTATGAGTCGGAACGAGGCTCCACAAAATGTTCCGACGTGTGGACGGCGATCAGTAAAAAGGAAAGGTACCTGTTCTCAGAAGCAGGCCTTGTCGACCTCGAAGACATTCGCTTCAAATGGCTAAAAGAGATCAACAAGCAGCAGCTTGACCGGCGGAACAACATGCTAACTCTTTCAACTGTAGAGCTGTTACGTTTGAATGCTTTCGATGAAATTTATGTCCTTGAAGGGAAAAACTGCCTAAAAGAGCTCACAGAATTTCGTATACCTGAAGAACCTAACATCTCCGCACTAAAAAGCCACCTCCGCCCCTATCAAGAGATGGGAGTAAAGTGGCTTTGGTTTCTTTACCACCACAACCTGTCAGGATTGCTTTGTGATGATATGGGTTTAGGGAAAACACACCAAACAATGGCACTCATTGCTGCAGTGATGAGCCTCCAAAAAGAGAAAAAACATTTTCTCGTCGTTTGTCCCACCTCCGTGATCTACCACTGGGAAGAAAAAATCCAAGAGTTCCTACCTTCCGCACGTGTATGCACCTTCCATGGAAGCAACCGCAGCATGAAAGATTTTCACGAAGATTACGACATTCTATTGACCTCGTACGGCATCTGGCGTAATGAAAATGCGCTCCTCAAAGAGGTCTCCTTTGAAGTTGCCATCTTCGATGAAATCCAAGCGGCAAAAAATCAAAAAAGTCGCATACACACCTCTCTTCTTAATGTCAAAGCACGTATGCGGATTGGACTCACCGGAACGCCTATAGAAAATCGATTGCAAGAGCTTAAAGCACTCTTCGATATCATCCTCCCCAGCTTCATGCCCACCGAAACAGAATTCCGACGGTTTTTTGTGCTCCCCATAGAAAAACAGGGGAGCCAAGAAAGAAAACAACTTCTATCCCGATTTGTTAAACCGTTCCTCCTTCGCAGAAAAAAGGAAGACGTCCTCCTCGACCTGCCAGAGAAAACAGAAGAGGTCACCCACTGCGAACTTTCCATGGACCAACGCGTCCTATATACCGATGTGCTGCATAAGGTGAGGCAGGGTATTTTTAGAGAGATAGAAAACCCCAGCATTCCAATACCCTATATCCATATATTTAGCGCATTATCAAGCCTAAAACAGATCTGCAACCACCCCGCCGCCTACCTGAAAAATCCTGCAGCATATAAAGATTACAACTCCGGAAAATGGAACCTCTTCGTGGAACTTTTGAGCGAAGCCCTGGAAAGCAAACAAAAAGTCGTTATCTTCTCCCAATATCTCGCAATGCTAGATATCCTAGAAATGTATCTTCAGGAAAACTGCATAGGATTCTCCACCATTCGTGGCTCTACCGTCGATCGCGGAAAACAAGTTCGCCGCTTCAATCAAGACCCGACTTGTGAGGTTTTTCTCGGATCCCTCCAAGCCGCCGGCCTTGGAATCGACCTCACAGCGGCATCCGTAGTGATCCACTACGACAGATGGTGGAACGCAGCAAAAGAAGACCAAGCTACCGACCGCGTCCACAGGATCGGACAAACCCGCGGGGTCCAGGTTTTTAAACTGGTGACAAAAGGAACTTTTGAGGAGAGAATCGACCAGATGATCCTCCAAAAAGGGAAACTCCTGGAAGAGGTCATCGGCGTCGACGACCACCGCTTCATGAAACATTTCGACCGCAACGAAATCTTCCAGCTCCTCGCCGATGTAGCCGAGAGCTAGAGTGGCTTAGAGGGATTAAACGCAAAGGCGCAAAGGAAAAAAAGAATTTTTCTTTGCGTCTTTGCGCCTTTGCGTTTAATCCCTCTACACCTTTCTGGCCTTCTTTCCTCGTAACTGGAAGAGGACGGGCACGCCCGTAAAGCGGTAGGTTTCACGGAATTGATTGTAGAGGTATTTCTGATAGCTGTCGGCCATGAGATCGGGATGGTTGATGAACATCACGAACTTTGGGGGCTGTACCCCAATCTGTGCCATGTAATAGACGCGAAGTCTTTTTCCTCGCACCATCGGAGGATGGGTTTTCTGCATGGCGGTTTCAATAAACTTGTTCAGGGCAGGGGTGGCAATGCGCTGAAGCGAGGACGCATGAGTCTCCTGGATCAGAGGAAAGATCTTTTCCACATGGCGTCCTGTCTTTGCAGAAATAATGATCTTTGGGCAATGCTTCAGAAAAGGAACCTCTTCCTCCACGTTTCTAAGGCAATGTTCCATGCGGAAGCCTTTTACGAGATCCCACTTGTTGAAGAGTAATATACACCCTTTGCCCGTTCGTTCAATCATCCGCGCAATTCGTTTTTCTTGTGTCGTCAGCCCTTGCTGGGAATCGAGCATCAAGAGGCAGATGTCTGACCGCTCAATGGCACGCTCCGTTCGAATGGCAGCAAATTTATCGACCACTTCATGCTCTGCATGCTTGCGTCGAATTCCTGCGGTGTCGATGAGTGTTAAACGATCAGAGTTGTGTGTGACGGTCACATCGATACTATCCCGTGTTGTGCCAGGAATAGGGCTGACGATACACCTGTCTTCGTCTAAGAGGTAATTAATCAAAGAAGACTTACCAACATTCGTCCGTCCCACGATGGCAATACGGACCCCTTGCTGTTCCTCTTCCTGTTCATTTTCACGTGAAATGGAAGAAAAAGCTGCCTCCAAAAGTTCCGCAATTTGCCAGTTTTGCGCCGCAGAAACAGCGATTATTTTTTCAATGCCTAACCCATGAAAATTGTGGATGAGAGGTTCGTCTTTAAGGTTGTCGATCTTATTGACTGCTAAACATACAGGCTTCTTGGTGTTGTGCAGAACCTTCGCTACTTCACTATCGAGGTCAGTGATGCCTGTATGCGCATCAACGACCATAACGATCGTGTCTGCTTCCTCAATAGCGATTTCGGCCTGCCTGCAGATGAGTTCATTAAACATCGCCTGCGAGCGGGGGTTGATCCCGCCAGTGTCGACAACCTCGAAAGGCAGCCCAAAACAGTCGGCTTCAGCATACAGGCGATCCCGTGTTACGCCTTCCATTTCGTCAACGATGGCAATGCGTTTTTTGCATATGCGGTTAAATAGTGCAGACTTTCCGACGTTTGGACGTCCTACGACCGCTAATTTGAGTTTTTTAGTCATTTTCCTACTATTTTTAGGGTTGGCTTGGCAAAGCATCACATATATTAACTAAATCCAGGAAAAAAATAAATAATAATTTGTAATTAAGAGGTAAATAAAAAATCTTGAGGCAGAAATGGTTTTTTCTTTATCATTAGTTTTGTAGTGGGAAGCCTGTACCCCCATACCATAAAATTTTTTATGTAATATTTTTTTTAGATTTGTTTTATGAATTTGCATCACTATTTTGAAGACATCTCCTTCTTCCCCTTCAAAAAAGAGATTAAAGGATATTCCCTGCGATGTTTGCATAAAGACCTGACAGCTGGGATCTCCGTGGCTTTGATCTCACTACCACATGCTATGGCATGTGCGCTTGTATTGGGTCTTCCTCTGTCAACAGGGATTTTTGCAGCTATATTTTCCTGTATGATAGCTGCGCTTTTTGGTTCCTCACGACACCTGGTTAACGGCCCTAGCAATGCTATCGCCATTTTAATCCAATACGGCACAGCAGAAATCCTTTATCACTATTACCGGCATTTAGTGGGAATAGAACGGGAGCTGGTCGCGTTTCAAATTATGACGCAGATCACGCTACTCGCCGGGTTGATGCATCTTCTCATTGCCAGCTTCAAACTGGGAAGATTGACGCAATTTGTGAGCTATTCCGTTGTTCTTGGATATGTGGTTGGAGCTGCTGCAGCGATAGTGATCAGTCAGTTATTCGTCTTTATGGGCATTCCCGATGTGGAAGGGGGGCAATCCCTTTGGGCGAAGGGGTTAAACTTTTTAAGCCATCTGAATGAAATACATTGGACTACGTTGACGATAGGTCTCGGAAGTTTAACCTTGCTCGTGGGACTAAAACGTTGGGATCGGAGATTTCCCGCGGCTCTTATTACCTTTGTCGTCGTGACAGCGGGACTGTATCTTAGCAAGAAATTTTTAGGTGGAGAAGTTCACAACGTACTTCTGGTAGGGGATGCAGGGGAATTGTCGAAGCTCATTCCACAGTTTGCTATTCCCTATTTCGACTTAAGAATTATGAGCGGACTTCTCCCCTTAGCTTTTGCTGTAGCGCTGTTAAGTGTCCTGGAAACAATCGCTGTTACTAAATCCATAGCCTCTTATTCGGGACAGAGGCTGTTCATCAACCAAGAGATTTTAGGGTTATGTTTGGGAAATCTCACATCAGCACTCTTCGGGGCGATGCCTGTGTCTGGAAGCACCACCCGAACGCTTTTGAATTATGAGGGGGGAGCGCAAACACGCTTTGCAGCGGTGTTTGGAGCTATATTGGTAGGATTGGTCGTTTATGTTTTCGGTGGTTCTGTTACGCATGTTCCTTTGGCAACGTTGTCGGCAATATTATTTGTAACCGCGGGCAGTCTCATCAAAAAGAAACAGTTGCTTTTGTGTTTAAAAGCGACAAAATCTGACGCTTTTGTCTTCTTGGTGACGTTCCTGTCCTGTATTTTCTTTAGCATAGAAGTCGCTTTCTATATCGGAGTTTGTCTTTCTATTACCCTCTATCTAAAAAAAGCGGCAATACCTCAAGTGCTGCAGTATATCGTTGATGAATCGGGACACATAAAAAGTCTCGAATTTTGCGCCAAAGAGGAGATCACAAAAATTCGTTTCATCAAAGTGAAAGGGGAGTTGTTTTTTGGGGCGGCAGACCTGTTTCAAACGACACTGAAATCTATCGCCGAAGATGACACAGATACACGTGTGATCATTCTGCAGCTAAAGAATGCGCGAGATATCGATGCCACAGCATGTCTTGCTCTGCAACAACTTTATGATTATGTCGAAAGCTCCGGCCGCCATCTGATTATTTCCGGGATCACATACACCATCTGGACCGTGATGAGCAACTCCGGACTCGTACAGCTGATCGGAAAAGAAAATCTTTTTGTGATCGATGACCGCAACCCCACCCGTTACTTCCAAAGAGCGATCGCCAGAGCGCAACGCTTAGTTGCTGAGTCCGAAGAAGAAGACACCGTAGAGGCGGAGGTCCAAGAAAAAGTTCCTGGGGAGACGTTGGAAGCAGTACCCGAAGGTTCCACGACGTAACGACTAAAGGATAGGAAATTCGAACATCAAGTTTTTCTACCCACGAAGTGGGTGCTGGAAAATATTGACAAGATTATTTCCACAAATATTTTTCATCAAAAGTTATTCCATGCTTATTTAGCAATGCGATAAACTCTTCTTTAAAATCACTTTTTTTATGGTGAGTCTCTTGATTTTGAATATAAGTAATCACAGCATTGGAATTTGAAGGACTAACGCTAAATGCACCATATCCTTTTTGCCAGGCAAAAGATTTGGTTTCAGGAAAAGTTTGAGACATCCAGTTATTAGTGCTAACTTTAGCGTTACGCACGATTTCAGAAATTGTTACATTTGGAGGGATGGAAACCAAAGCATGTATATGATCTGGCATGCCTCCAACTTGAACGGGGTGGCATTTTAGAGATCGGAATGTTCCACCCATGTATCTGTAAAGCCGATCCTGATATGACTTAATGATGAAGGGACAACGATTTTTTGTTGACCAAACAAGGTGATAAAGAAGCATGTGATAGGTATGTGACATTTATTCCCCTTTCCTGCACCCACTTCGTGGGTGCGATTTTTATAACTATCCGATACCCCGACCTACGTGTCTCGGTCGCAAGCTCCCTCGTACTTGGTCGGGGCTACTATCCTAAACCCACTTCGTGGGAAATTGTTTGTCGCCAAACAATGCGGTAAGTTTACGAAAAAAAATTTACACAAAACTTAAATTTTTGGCAACTGACAATTTAAAATTTTAGCGGGAATTGGAAGTAGGTGTCAGTATCAGGCCTGGCATCTATTTTTTCCAGCACCCACTTCGTGGGTGCGATTTTTATAACTATCCGATACCCCGACCTGCGTGTCTCGGTCGCAAGCTCCCTCGCACTTGGTCGGGGCTACTATCCTAAACCCACTTCGTGGGAAATTGTTTGTTGCCAAGCAATGCGGTAAGTGGAAGCACCTATTACTTTCTAAGATTGAACGCTTAAAATTAATCAGAAATCGCAACTTGTTTTTCTACCCACGAAGTGGGTTTGGGATAGTAGCCCCGACCAAGTGCAAGGGAGCTTGCGACCGAGACACGTAGGTCGGGGTAACAGATAGTTATAAGGATCGCACCCATTTCGTGGGTGCTGGAAAATACGGAGCGACCTGAATAGTTACATTTTGTCTAGG
>JAAKFP010000170.1 GCA_011065005.1 Chlamydiota bacterium
CCTGTCTACAAATGCAAGTGCATCCTTGGAATTTGTTTTCAGAACATTGTCGACGTTGTCTAGGAAAGTGGTGATTTGCTTGGCAGGATGAAAATGATCAACTTCGAGGTCTTTTAGGGGGTATTTAACTTTCGAAAAGTGGCATGTGATTGTAGATTTACTTGTGCCGAGCTGACCGTCACCAAGAAGAAATTCTCTTGCTTCGGTCATAAGATGAAGGCGAGCAGCACCAACATTTTGACTAACAAGATTTCTGTCGTTTTTTGGAATAGTAGCTCTAACACCAACTAAATCCTTCTTACTTGTACCATTCGCAATAAGATTTTTTATAGCATCATAATTGTCTTTAACATCTTTCTCTTTGTCATCTATTTTCTTGACAGCAACAGAAGAGGTAAAACGAGGCATAGTGCCCCAGGATAAAGTGGCATTTGCTAAGCTAAACATACAAATCTCCTTCAGGTTTCCTCGAATAGTAACCCCTCATGTATTCTAATGCAACAGAATTTAAACCTAGAAAACGCAGTTGAAAATGATCTATAAGTGCAAGGTTATGGGCCAAAAGATTGTGCTTAGAGATCGTTTTCAACTGCGTTTTCTAGGTTAATTTGCTTCGAAAATTTATTATTGCCATTTATCCTTCCTATCCTACCCATCCTGATATTTTTTTTGAGAGCAGAAGTGACTTGGAAAAGGGGATTAGCCAGCACGCAACTGGTCGAGAAGGCTCTGAAACTGTGGGTTGTCACGAATGTGATCGAATTCTCTCTTACCCAGGATCTCTTCAAGATTAGGAAGCCCCTCATTGACAGCTGTCTGCAACCACCCAATAGCGGGCTTAGCCTCTCCAAGGATAGCATGGCATAGAGCATTGATCACCGCCGTTTCATAGTTGGGATAGTGCTGAAAGGTACGATTCCCAAACGATATTGCCTCTTCCCATTTGCCAATCTGAAAAGTTAATTGATGAAGCAAACGAAAACCTTCGGGACTCAACTTCTTCCTTACAGGATATAGAACATCATAAGCCTCTTTGTGCTTCCCAAACTGATTTAAAATCTGCGTTATGTTCTCCGTAGCACTCATAAAAATGACGCCCTCTTTTACCTGATCACGTAACGCCCGAAACTGTTGATAGGCTACCTCGAGGTTGCCGTGATGCATCTCCTCTTCCGCTTCTTTAAATCGGTTCTGCAATTGGAGGTTCTGATCTTGATCGGTGACCGACAAGACACTCATCCAGTTGCGATAACTCTCAAATGTAAAAATAAAGAAAAGCGCACCAACGATAAAGGCTCCTATAAGAAAGAAAAGAACACTTATCGCCGCGGATACCAAAACACTGATGAATAACGAAATTTTCACTCCCCGAAATCCAAAAACACCTTCAAGCAATATGCGCAACAAGTGGCCTCCGTCCAAGGGTTGGATGGGAAGTAAATTCACTATCGTCCAAAAAAAGTTAACCCGAACTAAAACCTCTATGGCATAAATGAATGGGGTCATCGGCTGTTCCCCAAGCATACGTAGAAGCTGAAAAGCAACAAGAAAAAGCAAAAAACCTGCCAAGGGACCGTTCAGGACGATGAGAAAATCTTTCCATAACTTCAAGGGGGGTCCATGCCTATGTGTGACCCCTCCTAATCCAAACAATTCAATCTGCGCTCGTTGTCCAAATTTCACAGCTGTGAGAGCATGACCATATTCATGCACCAGCACAGAGAAAAAAATCACAATCATCCAAATAAGTGTTCCTAAAACAGAATGGGTGTTCAACCAGCCAATCAGAACGATCAAAAGGATAAAAAATGGGTTTAATCGTACGGGAATTTTTCCGGAAAAGATCAACATACCTGAAATCTATTTAATTTATTTCTCACCTAAAGCCTGTTTCATGCTTTTTCCCATATCTGCGGGAGTGTCTGAGACGAACACTCCAACCCTTCTAAGGGCTTCAATTTTAGACTGTGCGGTTCCCTGATTACCAGAGATAATGGCCCCTGCATGTCCCATGCGCCGTCCTGGAGGCGCTGTGATCCCCGCCACAAAGGCCGCAACAGGTTTTGTGCAGTGCTGTGAGATCCACTCTGCTGCCGTCTCTTCTGCGTCTCCTCCGATTTCACCTATCATTAAAATCCCTTCCGTTTCGGGATCATTTTGAAACATTTCCAGGACATCGATAAAGTTAGTGCCGTTGAGGGGGTCACCGCCTAAACCGACGCATGTTGACTGTCCGAGGCCAAGCTGTGTTGTCTGCCATACAGCTTCATAGGTAAGAGTTCCTGAGCGTGAGACTATGCCAACATTTCCTCTTTTGTGGATGTAGCCGGGCATGATACCGATCTTGCATTCGTCTGGGGTGATGATGCCGGGGCAGTTGGGGCCGATTAATCGGCTGTGTGTGCTTTTACGCATGATGGAGCTCACCTCAAGCATATCGTTTACGGGTATCCCTTCGGTGATACATACGATGAGCGGAATTTTTGCTTCTTCGGCTTCGATGATCGCTTCAGCGGCAAATGGAGGTGGAACAAAAATCATTGTTGCATCGCAATCTGTAGCTTCTTTCGCTTCTTTTACGGTGTCGAAAATTGGCAGATTAAAAATGGTCTGGCCACCCTTCCAGGGAGTTACTCCCCCAACAAAGCGACTTCCATACTGCAGACACTGCTCTGTGTGGAAGCTGCCAGCCTTACCGGTAATTCCTTGTGCAATCACTTTGGTATTCTTGTTGATAAGTATTGCCATGGGCTCTCTTCTCCTTATGCAGATTTTGCTGCCGCGACAATTTTCTCTGCCGCATCGGTGAGGTTGTCTACGATGATGATATTCAATTCAGAGTCAGTAAGGATTTGACGCCCCTGCTCGACGTTCGTCCCCTCCATCCTTACAACTAGTGGAACAAGAATCTCCTGTTCACTTGCCGCGGTGATGATCCCCGCCGCTAATGTGACACAGTTCATGATTCCACCAAAAATGTTGACCAGTATCCCTTTCACATTTGGGTCGGACAACAGAATCTTAAAACCTTCAGCAACTTTCTGCTGCGAAGCTCCCCCTCCAACATCTAAGAAGTTTGCGGGGTTGCCGCCATGGTGGTAGATCATATCCATCGTCGCCATGGCAAGACCAGCACCATTAACCATGCAACCGATTTCCCCATCCAGAGCTATATAGGCGAGGTCATTTTCTTTCGCTTTCGCCTCATTGGATGGGATTTGCGTGACGTCATAAAATTCCGCAATCTCTTTTTGGCGGTAGAGAGCGTTATCATCAACGGTCAGTTTGGCATCTAAAGCCAGCAGATCCCCTTCCATCGTTTCTACCAGGGGATTGATTTCTAAAAGGGAAGCATCCTTCTCGACAAAAGCTTTTGCCAAACCTGCAGCAATTTTCATTCCCTGTTTTGCAGTGTCCCCTTTCCATCCCATAAATTTTGCCATCTCTATAAGCTGGTACTGCCGAAGCTTTCCATTCAGACGAATGGGGATTTTCAGGATCCGCTCTGGGGTCTTGGCAGCAACCTCTTCAATCTCCACCCCCCCCTCTGGAGATACCATCAGCACAGCGCGAGCATTGTGTCTGTCGATCACCACTCCCATGTAAAACTCTTTGCGGTAGTCCGTTAGTGGAGAGATCATGATTTTATGAGCAACAACTCCCTCTTTTCCTGTCTGGACATTGACAATCTTCATCCCGAGAAGCTGCTGGGAATCGTGGATGATCTCCTCTCTGCTTTTCGATAATTTCACCCCACCGGCTTTTCCCCGCCCTCCAGCATGAACCTGCACTTTTACAACTGCTTGGTCGAGACCCAACTCCTCGATCACTTTTTCCACTTCTGCGAAATCGGAAACAACGCGGAAGTCGGGGATGGGGATCCCATACTTTTGTAAGATCGACTTTGCTTGGTATTCATGAGTATTCATAGCAACAGAAATCCCTCTTTTCGTAAGCGTTCAGACCTCTGGTTAATAACCGCGAAGATCGCGAAGGAAGCGAAGAAAACGCGAAGTTTTTTTATTAATTAACAGAATGATCTTCGTGTGTTCTTGTTTTCTTCGCGGTTAACAGATAGAGGTGAACGGTTACCTCTTTTCTCTTTCTACTTTCCTAAGCTCATGCTAATATATGTAAAGGTTAACATCAAGGGTAAGCGTTCAACCCCCTGCTTAATAACCGCGAAGGACGCGAAGAATTTAACTATTTCATAAGAAAACCTTCGCGTGTCCTTTGTTTTCTTCGCGTTCTTCGCGGTTAACAGATAGAGGTGAACGATTACCATCAAGCTAACACAGAGAAGGATCTGATGGTACTAAAATTCTTTAAGTCTAGTTACAGCAAAGTAAAAAATGCCCTTTCAAAGACAAGATCTGTCTTAGGAAACAAGATCCGCTCCCTCTTTCAAGGGAAAATCGATACTGAAACCTTAGACAAGTTAGAACAGCTCTTCTACGAGGCAGACTTAGGGATCGAAGCTTCTATGAAGCTGACAGAAAAAGTTCAGGAGATCTTTCGTGAAAACCCCTCCCTAGGTGCTGATGGCCTCATCGAAGAAATCCGCAAAGAGATCGTCCATTTGCTCTCAGGAAAACCGATCGAACTCAACGAACCCCCACAGGGGGAAGGCCCCATGGTCATTCTCATCGTCGGAGTCAATGGAAACGGTAAGACAACGGGAGTAGCGAAACTGGCCAAAAGATATCAAGAGAGCGGGAAGAAGGTTCTGATTGCCGCCGCCGACACCTTTCGTGCGGCAGCCGTTGAACAGCTAGAGGTGTGGACCAACAGGATTGGTGTCCAGATCGTTAAAGGTGCCCCAAATAGTGACTCTGCCGCCGTTGCCTTCGATGCCTTGACTGCGGCAAAAGCCAGAGGCGTAGATGTCATCATCATCGACACTGCAGGTCGCCTCCACACGAGAAATGACTTAATGAAGGAGCTGGAAAAAATTAAACGCGCTTGCCAAAAGGTAATTCCGAACAGTCCTCATGAAACGTTATTGGTTTTAGATGCGACTATTGGCCAAAATGCCATCGATCAGGCGAAAATTTTCCATCAGTATACCCCGATTTCGGGTCTTTTCTTAACAAAACTAGATGGAACCGCCAAGGGGGGAATCATCATCAACATCCAGACAGAGCTTGGCATCCCGGTCAAATTTATCGGAATTGGGGAGACTTTAGACGATATAGAGCCCTTCAACGCCGAAAACTTTGCTGCTGCACTATTTGACTAGGGAACTGTGTAAAAATAAGGTATACATTTCTGATATCACAGCATCTTCATCTGCTACGTTGCAAATCCTTGAAAACTAATAAGTTGGCTGCGGATTTGCGCCTTGCAGCTGAAGCGCTGTGATATCAGAAATGTATACCTTATTTTTACACAGTTCCTAGGGCGTGTACGCCATATTTTCGCCCATTTTACCAATTTTAAACAAAAAAGAAAGTATTTATTTGACAAACCTCACTTTTTGTCTTATAATAAAATCGGAAGGGGAAAGATAAGTATTAAACATATTAACCGTAAAAAACCATGTCGTCCCCTCCTTTATAATTATCAATAATACATAAGGAGGTACGTATGTATTGGATATTTCGTCATCTATCCAGTCTTTTGATCATCGGTTCTTTAGCAATGGCACCATTTGTTGTGAGCAATGCTGAAGCTGCATATAAGCCTAACGAGACTGAGATAGCGGGAATCTCTGTCTATTATGGAAGAGGCTACCATCGTCCGTACAGACGCCATTATTCTCGCGGTTATCCTGGAAGATATTACGGTTATCCACGCCATTACAGACGTGGATATTATGGTTCAAGATATCGTCACCATGGCTATTACAATCCCGACTATTATTATTATGGCAGACCTGGAGGA
>JAAKFP010000171.1 GCA_011065005.1 Chlamydiota bacterium
AAAAATGTCAGTTTTTGGGGTTGAAACTGTTAAATATTTTTAGAAAAAGGCCGACTAGATGAATGAGACATGGCTTTAGAGTGTGCTGTGAAGGGATCTAACGGGATTTTGCTTCCATAGAAATAAACCATCCTCGGATAAATTAGAAGTCTCGCCCGATCACCTAAAAGACCTTCAAACTTTTATTTATGCTTTACAGTATGACGACTTGTCTCATATTGACCTCAAAGATGTACCTGCTCAATCACAAATATTGGATTATTTCATCCAAATATTGGACTGCGTCATGTCCCAATATAAGGATGAAAGAGTGGAGGTGCATTTCCACCCAGAGTTTTTTGTCTTTTCAGAAACCGAGGCATTTTTCTCTCAATTATTTACATCATTAGATCAAAGCCTAAGCCACAAAGTCGATGTAGTATTTCAACGCTCCTGCGCTTTCATTGTTAATTTTATTGGCTCTCCAGCGACCATTCTGGTTATACAACGGCTAGTAGAAAAACTTAAAACTCACTTCCCTCATATAAATGAAACTTTCGAACAAGCTCTCGCTGCGATCACGACGGAATTTTTAAAGTCTACTATTGGAGATTTTATTGATTCGCATGAAAAGGCTATAAATGAACTTCAAGCTGTATATCCAATTGTCTACTCGCTATTCATTTTTCCTCTTCGGACAGCGCCTTTCCGAGAAGGCAAACTATTTAACTTCTTTTGCAATCCCTGGATTTACCAGAGGATAACAATCTATTTAGCATACCATGGACATCAAGGGGTACTTCATGAACGAATTGAAGCGCCTTTAAAATGGCTCGAAGAGTCTATTCAAATCATTCGCAACCAAACGGACGATGACTCATGGAAGGAATTTTCCCAGAAAGCACACGCATTATGCAATCATAGCAATAACCTGGAAGCATTCGCGACGCAATCTTCTGGCTTACTGGGGGAAATTAAAGCTGCTGTTCAATTTATCAAAAATCACTGCCATTCCAAAGATCTATTGATATTTTTACCTGAGATGCAGAACGATGGAAAGAACTGTGATTTGATGGTTATACGCTCCGAAACGGGACACGGTGAGCTTATAGAAAGCAAAGCCAAATCCCCACGACATGGGTTAGATGTAAAAACAGCAGAAGATACCCAAATATGGGATGATTTTTTTGATAATTTTACTAGCTCAATCAGCTCGTATCTTCAGTATCTCCAACACAAAATACAGCCCATATTGGGATTAACATTAGACAAATGTTATCCTCTTTTTTCCGCCCATGAGGGAAGTCGCTATGGCGTAGCCCTTCCGTTAGTCGAAAATATCCTTACCTATCAGACTACTGCCAAAATCTCATCAAGTAAATTTTCTTCTGAACAGAAAATAGTCTTTTTACTTCGCGCCCTGTTTTTGCGTCCTTTAACGCTCGACCCTACTTGTGTACCACTGGCATCTGACAATCAGCGGTTAGTGCACAGGCAACAAGCAACAAAAAATGCTCTCCAAAAAGAGTGGGTTTCCTCACTTCTAAAACAAGCGACTGATCAGCTAAAGGAAACGCACCAGCGCCAACTAGCCGAAGGACAAAAAATTTCAAAAATGCATGTTTCCCTTGATCTAGCTCTTTCCTACCGCCTCTTACAAGATCCCTTTAGTTACAATGATGGGAATGTTAAGGAAATAGCAGAACAAACACTACAAGAAGCCTTTCAACCATTTAAGGAGACCTTTGCTACTAAGGAGACCTTTGCTACTAATGGGCTTGATCTCCATCTTTTAGTTATCCAATCATGAACCTAGAAACCTAAAAAAAGTGAGTTTCTAAGTTTTTCTAGGTTGATTTCTATGTTCAATCAAATCGCCAGTAGTAGTTATTTAGACTCCACAACAGCGCTGATCAATAACCCTTGAACATCCTCTTCAATGTATTGATTCGGTTTCCACCCACCGACTAACTCAGCAATTCCCGCTGGAGATTTTTAGGAGGTAAATAAAAAATCTATTTCGTAAACTTTTTTTTCATTCGAAGAAATAAGGTGTACGTTATGACCCGATCACTAAGAAAGTCTCTTTGCGCATCAGCCCTCATCAGTAAAGTTCATGGGGTGTTTTCCAAAATACCTGATACTCGCGAATTTACTAGGAATAACGCTATCCCCCTTGTTAGATCATTTGATGTCGGGACTGGCTATTTTTAGTTTGAAATTTCCCTCTTTGCTCCAATATGATAGAAGACGAAGAGATGAGCCGATTGAAAAAAAATTAAAGATATTCAAAGGCTCCATGAAATGGCCAACCAAGTCCCATTCGATGATCGTATTTGCCACCACGCCGAGCTGAGAGACTTGAATATTGGAATTATTAAAGACTTTCTTCGAGAGATTAAGAGCGACCTTCTTTCAGAAGTTAACAAAGTCCCTTTTTCCCACCTTTGCCGGCAGATGCAAATAGCTCAAGGACCAGATGAATACCTAAAACCTTTAAATATCGGCTTGATGATATTCAACAGTACCCCTGAAAAATTTTTCCCACAAGCCCAGATAGATATTGTAAATTTTCATGATGACGTTGGTGACAGCTTCGCGGAAAAAATCTTTAAAGGACCCGTCCACATTCAACTTAAAGAAGCCTTGAGATATCTCCAATCAATGTTTATTAATGAAGAAATACGCAAGCGTCCAGATCGAGCTGAAGCTGACCGCTTTTATAATTATCCCTATGTCGCTTTAGAGGAAGCTCTAGCTAATGCAATCTACCATAAAGACTATGCCCAAAGGGAGCCGATTGAAATCAGTATTCACCAAGATCGGATTGAAATTTTATCCTTTCCCGGACCATTAGCACCTCTTAAAATAGAAGACCTAAACAGGGGAACCGTCCGAGTTCGAACCTACAGAAACAGGCGTATAGGGGACTTTCTAAAAGAACTGCACCTAACAGAGGGACGTTGTACAGGGGTCCCAAAAATTCGCAACGCAATGAAAAACAATGGGTCTCCGGCTCCCATATTTCAAACAGACGAAGACAACAGTTTCTTTTTGGTTGTTTTGCCTGTTCACCCAGAATCCGCAAAAAAAATGGTTGCAAAAGGCCAAAAACACCAGTTAGAACCCCAAACACACCAGTTAGAACCCCAAACACACCAGTTTGACTCAAAAACACACCAGCTAGACCCCAAAACACACCAGATTGAAGGGGAAGATAATAGGAAAAACATCCCTGAAAAATTAAGGCTGAAACTCAAAAATCTTAAAACGCGGCCTAAAAAAGAAGAGCTTACGTCCGTAATTTATGCGCTCTGCTCTTGGCAACCCCTTACAGCTCAGCAGTTAGCAGAACTCCTAAACAGGAAAGATAAAAAACATCTTGTCCGACAGTACCTAAGTCCTTTAGTTAAAAAGGGTGTTCTAAGGCACGTTTACCCAGAAAGAGGCACCTCCCCAAACCAAGCCTATACAACGTATCAGCAAGAAGGCGAACTTCTACCCCCTTGAGGATCAAAAAGTTGCCATTAGGGTATAATTATGCCATGAAAATCTGTGTTTAACTGAAAACATGTTCGCAACAGCTTCATAACCCCGGTTTTTATGTTGATAGTCTCGTTCACAACTTTGTTCATATTCTGTTTTTGTGCATAACCGGCAAAGGAAAGACAGTAGATCGACAGGTTATAAACATGCGATTTCTACAGGAGAAAAGGGGCACTTATCGAAACATCCACAGTCTCTGAAGAAGAAGAGTATTTTATAATTATATAGAATTCTATCTTCTTTAGATGTTGCAAATATTCTTTCAGAAAGTCAAAATTGTACCCTCTATAAGGAGTTAACATGGACGATCTACATCCAAGCTATTTTTTTGATCTTTCTACGTTCAGGCATAAAGCTCTTTTTGAAGAATGCCCACAAGTTTGGGGAGCTCTTAAGAATATAGAACCGTATCTTGCTCAGTATTCTCTAGGACAAATCGAAGTCGACATTCCCGAAGGCGTTCATTTAGTCAATCCCGAACTTATAACGATCGGGAAGGGAACCGTCTTAGAACCATATTCTTACATCAAAGGACCATGCATAATAGGGGAAAATTGCACCGTTAGGCATGGTGCTTATCTTCGGGGAAACGTGATTGCTGGAGACCACTGTGTTTTGGGCCACGACTCTGAGTTCAAAAATACGGTTCTTTTTGACCACGCTCATGCAGCCCATTTTGCGTACGTAGGAGACACGATCTTGGGAGGCAGGGTCAATCTCGGGGCCGGCACTGTTTGTGCCAACCTGAAGCTCTCAGGCCTGCCTGTGGCTGTTTTATACAAGGGTCAGCGGGTTGAGACTGGGTTGCGTAAGTTTGGAGCAATTATTGGTGACGATTCGCAGACGGGGTGTAACTCTGTGACGAACCCGGGAACTTTATTGGGAAAAAATGTTCGTTGTTATCCTTGTATCAATTTTGGTGGGTTTGTCCCGTCGGGTAAAATTGTACGATCTGAAACCAAATTGATGTTTGCGGAAATTTAGGAGAAAATATGTCTGAAGATTCTGTGGCTGTGGAAGTTCCTAACATGATGGGTTTGTATAAGAAGAAAGTGGAAGACGCTATTGCTTTAAATCTTTCTGTCTTAGGACCCAAATCCAAGTTACGAGATGCTTGCGAATATGCTTTGACCTGTGGGGGAAAACGGTTTCGCCCGATTTTGGTTTTCATGATCGCGGATGCTTTGGGGTTTGGTGCGGATACAACATTTGCAGCTTTGAGTGTTGAATTTTTTCATACCGCCTCTCTTGTTGCTGATGACTTGCCTTCCATGGATAATGATGATGAGAGACGAAATAAGCCTTCTGTTCACAAAAAATTTGGTGAAGCTGCGGCTTTATTAGTGAGCTATTCTTTGATAGCTGCTGGATTTGAGCTCATTGCTAAGAATGTGAAAGTTATAAAAAAATCGGGGCTTACGGTTTCAAATCTCAGCGATCAGCTTTGTGTTCTTGCCTTAGAAAATGCCTCTTTTAATACGGGTATTAATGGGGCAACATCTGGGCAATTTGTTGATTTGGCCCCTTCCGATCTGTCTGTTGCTACTCTTCGTGAAATCATCCATAAAAAAACCTCCTCTCTGTTTGAGATCTCTTTCGTTTTTGGTTGGTTGTTTGGTGGCGGGGATTTAGAAAAGCTGGATTTGGTAAAACAGGCAGCTTCCCACTTTGGGATGGCCTTTCAGATTGCGGATGATTTGGGAGATATGGCGCAAGACATCAAGAACAAGCGGCTAGTGAACATGGCGAACGTGGTTGGTCGTGATGCTGCTTTGCAGATGTTCCACGAGGAACACGATCGTTTCCTTTTGAGAGTCAAGGAATTAAAGGTGGACAGTTCAGGGCTGGAGGAACTGGCTACGTTGTTAAAAGACAAGGTCGAAGGAGCAGGCTGAAGTGGTCCGGTGAGATCTGCGCACGCACCAAGTTCCTGGGAAGATGCAACAGGCCTGTGACGATGCTATGCAGAGAGTTTATACAGTTTTTGAGTATACGGACGTCGTTTGCACGTCTGTCAGCAAAAAGCCGATTGCTCGGCTTAGTCCAAATATTATGGCTAAGGCAAAAAATTTGGAGTAAGCCGTGCAAACGGCTTCTTCAACAGAGCCGTGCAAATAGCGTGCGCGGTTGTATTTAAATACCTTTACAAGCTTTAGAAAGGTTACTGCTTCGCATATGTTGATGCTGTGTCCGATTTTGAGTACACGGACGTCGTTTGCACGTCTGTCAGCAAAAAGCCGATTGCTCGGCTTAGTCCAAATATTATGGCTAAGGCAAAAAAATTGGAGTAAGCCGTGCAAACGGCTTC
>JAAKFP010000172.1 GCA_011065005.1 Chlamydiota bacterium
CGTTTCGGTCGCAAGCTCCCTTCACTGCTGCCTGGGCTATCCACTTTCAGACCTTCGGCCCTTTGATTTTTCACATTTTTGGCTGGGGCCATCGTCCCAGAAATAGTGACCTGAATAGTTACAAGAATTTTAATGCGTTAGCCCTGCACTACCTTCGTTGGGATTCGGCTTTGAGCTTTTCGAAGTAGCGAAATCTGTCAGCGAAAGCATGGGCAATCTCATCGATGCTTTTGTTTAGCTGGTTTGTAAAATCCTCTGTGGGGGTCAGAATGAGGTTTTCACTTTGCCAGGTGATCGCTTGCAGCGTAGTACCTTCTTCAAGTTTCACCCGGTCCAAATAGATTTTCTCAAATAGACGTCCCTCAGTGTGGACGGCGTATCCTACTTTTTCGATAGGATAGAGCATGATGAGGATATGAAAGAAAGGGAGAAACGGTTCACCAGCTTTGGCTTCGGAATAGGGTTGAATTCCTGCCTCTTTAAAAATCTCCACTGTCCGGGACCTGATCATATCTTCAGTGATGGGGATATCTGTATTTTGTGGTTTGAAGATTTCAACAACGATATCGATTTTATCAGTGATGTTATAGAGGTGATCGCTACCTACCCAGTTGCCGCTTCGCTGAGCAACAATTCCTGGATTTGGATAGAACTGCCCATTATCGCTAGACTGTGCAAATGCCGGGATAACGTTGATGGTAAAAATGCAAAAGAAAGCGACAAACATTTTCTGAACGGAATATCTGCGACTTTGGAAAAAAAACATTTGGGTCTCCTTATTCTGTTTGTTCTGCTGATGGAGAGGCAGAGCTAAGCTCGAAGGAATTGATAAAGAAGTTGAATTCATTAGTGTTATAGTTTTCTGTTTTCACAATTCGAGTCAGCACAAGCATGGTGTTGTTAACCATAAAGGTTTTTGAATCAACGCTTAACTCATTGTTACCAAAAGCAAAATCTAGGGAGTTATACCCTTTATATTTTCCCGATTCCATGGTACGCAATTCGTTGTCGGGACTGGCTGCCATCATATCATTCATCATCGCCCTCATGAGTGAATCCCCATCGGAGTCTGCTGTTTTATCGGGAAAAGTGATGAGGCTGATCATAAAAATGGTGCCATCATCTTTCTCAGAAACATACATTTCGTACTTTCTGGTTTCATTGGACTTGGGATCTTTGATATTCTCAGTAGCATGTTGTGGAAGAGTGGGGAACAGAACTTTAAACTCTCCATTCGTTCCTGTGAATTCATGCCAATTCTGAAAATTGTAGACCTCCAAACTTACTGGTGATTTCTCTTCTTCTATGGGAAAAATGCGATATGTTTCTTTAGCATAATTAAAAATGAGATAGCTCGCCAACACCAGAGCTACGACCACGAAAATGGATAGATACTTTGCCATAGGATAACCTTTACTCTTCAATCAAAAAACGGATTTTTTTACTGTCGTTTGTAATTTAATTTATATAACCATAATAGGAAACAAGCAAGAGAAAAATCAAGGGTTTGCTTTTCTCTTGCAATTTCTTACACTTTTGATGCAAATCTTTGATGCTCATACTCAAGTGTTAGAGTGGTGACGTCTGTGATTTCTGGAGATCCCGAGAATTGGATCGGCCCTGGATAACGGTATTCATCCTTTTTTCCCCATATTTCTCTTTGTTCTTTGAAAATCCTAAAGGGGGTTCCGTCGAGGTCTACGAGCGCTTTTTGGATGACTGGTTTCATCTTCCCTTTTCTCTCTTCCATATGAATCATGCTGGCTAGGGGTATCCCGGTGATATGCCAATCTTCAACGGGGCCTGAAAGATTTTGGACACAGCTCATGTATCCCGTCGCTCCGGAATCGATGAGGAGCGTAACAACATATCCTAGGGCATAACAATATTGAGCATCGAAGTTCGAGGGATAGCAGGACCGTCCTTCATAACCACAGAAGAGGGGCTGAGCGCTGAACTTTCCTACATAGGTGCCAGAGCTCTTTCGCTTTTTAAGTTCTTGTTTAACGGCTTCGATGAAGAGTCTTTCGGTTTCGATTTTGGAGACTTGAACGTTGCCGTGGGGGTCTCGGTCTAGTAGAAGTTGGGCCTGAATATCTTTTGGAATGTAATCGAAGCATTTCTTTGAAGCTGAACTCAATTGTTGCTCAGCAAATGTGATTTTTTCTTCTTTGGAAAGAGCCTTGTCGATTTTCAAACGGTTAAGTTCCTGGATGAGGATTTTCATTTCTGGAATGAATTCGATAATCCCTTCAGGAATTAAGATCGCTCCGTAATTTTTTCCTTCATCAGCGCGAGAGCAGATCAGATCGCAAACTTGGTTTGTGAGTTCTTGCAGGGTTTGTTGCTCTGCGGCAACCTCTTCTCCGATCAACGTGAGGTTGGGGTGTGTTTGCAAGGCACATTCCAGAGCTATATGTGAAGCGGAACGTCCCATTAGTTTGATGAAAAAATAGTATTTCTTAGCAGAAAGACTATCCCGCAAGATACTTCCGATTGTTTCTGAAAAAGTTTTTGTAGCGGTATCAAAGCCGAAAGAGATCTCAATCTCTTCGTTCTTTAAATCGCCATCGATCGTTTTGGGGACACCGACAACACGTGTGGATACGCCGTTTTCTTCAAAGTGTTCTGCCAAAAGAGCGGCGTTTGTGTTAGAGTCATCCCCGCCAATAATCACTAATCCATCCAATTGAAGCTCTTTGACGGTATTGACTGCCTGCTGAAACTGTTCGGAAGTTTCGATCTTTGTTCTGCCAGCACCAATGAGGTCGAATCCTCCCTGATTGCGATATACTGCAAGAAGATCCTCTGTGAGTTCGATGTGATCATTATCTGTGATGCCACTTGGACCGTTTAGAAATCCAAAGAGACGGCTCTCCGGATGAATCTCCTTCATAGCATCGAAAAGTCCTGTGATGACATTGTGCCCCCCGGCAGCCTGTCCTCCGGAAAGGACAACACCCACACGTAAGACTTGATGAGGTTGTTCAGAACCCACAGCAAATTCAAGCTTAGGCTGCCCCATGGTTTTTGGGAAGAGCTTCGCAACTTCCGGATTTGTAGTATGTTCCCCTTCTACCGGTTTTGCTTGGAGATTTTTGATATCTCGAAGGATTCTTGGAAGCTTAGGTTGGAAGTTCTGCCGTTGTTTTTGCAAATGGGAATACTCAGACATCAAAAAACTCCTACATGGTGTATACTCAACTTGCTTCGATATATCACGTCTAAAGAGTTTTTGCAAACCATTCACAGGTGCCATGGGTAGCTTTCAGCTTTTCTTCTGGATGGGTAAAGTCGTGATCGCTGTGAGGAAGTCTGATAAACTCTGTCGTTGCGGGTGCCGATTTGCGAGCTTCCACATATTGTTCCGCATGCTTGATACTAACAAAGGGATCTTTCTCCCCATGAATCACTAGAAGAGGAACTTCTTTCAAAGACTCCAACTCCTTCTCTATTGACATTGCAAATAATTCTTTATAGAAGTCCATGCTGGGAAGTTGCCCATTGATGCGCATTAATTCGTGACGTTGTTCTTCATCTACTTGTTGTGTTTCGATCATTTCCCAATGCTCTTCCCACTGCTCGGCGTTATATACCGGAGCCCAAAGTCCCATGCTTTTGACGTTCCCAAAGCGGTGAGCGGCAATTACTGCTATTGCACAACCAAAGGAGCGGCCAAAAACTCCAATGCGGTTGGGATCGATGTGAGGTTGTTGAGAAAGGAACGCAAACGCTTTTACAGCATCACTAACCTCCCCTTCCAGCGACATTTCTCCAAAATTTCCTTCACTGTCTCCCGATCCTCTGAAGTCAAAACGGTAAGAGGCGATCCCTGCCTTTGAGAGGCATTCGGAAAGGAGCACGTACATACGATGTTGTCCAATTTTATGACCGGCGAGGCCGTGACAAAAGAGCACTACAGGTGGTTTTTCGATGTTTAGAGGGCGGTGGATGACTCCAACAATTTTCTCCCCTTTATTGGTGAATTCTACCCAATTCCTGGTTTCGAACTTATCCATGGCGCACACTAAGGTTAAACCTAGAAAACGCAGTTGAAAACGATCTCTAAGCACAATCTTTTGGCCCACAACCGCTTACAATGGAGGGGCCCTTCACCGTATGGGAATGTGACCCTCCATTGTAAGTGGTTATGAACCAAAATCTTGCACTTATAGATCATTTTCAACTGCGTTTTCTAGGTTAAAGAACCCTCAACATAACCAGTTTTCGAATTATTTTCCACCAGGAGTTGGGCTATAGATAGAATCAAAATACTTTGATTTGTATAAATCCCCAGGAGTAATACGATTGGGACGCTTCCCAAATTGTTTCCCTACATCAAATCCTTTATTTGCATACAAAGCGCCGATAGCTCCAGAACAGGAAAAACCTTGCTTCGAATTTACCCACTCCTTTTCTGCAGCCTCTTCAGTATAACCCTTGGGTCGCCTACTGGTAGGAAGAATCACTCTGATTAAATCTAAGGGATAGGTTTTCTTCTTCGTACCCTCAGTTTTTGCGCCTTTGACGATCTTATCGAAGAAAGAGTCTTTTAGGTTTTTCCGTTCAAGTTCATCTAGCATCGTCTTATTAGGTAGATGGACATGATATAGATAGAGGGCTCTATCCTTCCATGTTCTCTCTTCGACATATCCTCCAGGAGATCTTTTTTCAATGTCCCCTGCTTTGTTCTTGGCAGGCCCCTTATCCATATGGAAGAACTGACCTTCTCCAAGAGAAAGAACAGCGTGTGTTTTGGGTGATTTAGTGAAAAGCGATAAAATTGGTTTAATGATCTTATCTTTTCTCCACTTTCTGCCTAATGCAGACGCCTTCTGTCCTAGAAGCCGATACCCAATAAGATCGGCCGTGGGATTAGCCAAAAGAACAGCGCCTCTGGGAATCTCTCTTCCCCTCAAAGGTAAGTCCTCACTATCATTCCATACAGCAAACTTGCGCTGTAAAGGATCTGAATGGATCCACTGCGCCAGCTTCCTGTCTTCGGTAAAATAGTCTTTCCAGGCTTCTGCTGTTTCAGGGAGATTCTCCGAATCTGGGAGAGGATCCTCGCACTTTGTTTTTGCCAGGTTTTGTAATCCCCCCACTTCTTTTTTGAAGGTCTGATAATTCTCACCACCTTTTAAAGATTTTGCCCAGCCGCTCGTAAAGATCTTTGCTTCAATCTGCATGACTTTTTTAACTTCTCCAAGCAATTGGATGTTATTATCATCGCTATCTTTATCTTCTAGTTGCATTTTGAGATCAGTCACACGACCAACTAGACTTGACTGTAGTTTGTTGAACACAGCGATATTTTGTTTTTTGCTCCCTCCTTTGAAGAGGTCCACGAAAAACCATTTAATACGAGGCATGATCCCTAAAACGGCTTTATCTTCTCTAAATTTACCCCTGCCATTGGCTAATTTCATCAATTCGCCGTATGGAAAGTCATTTGTTGGGGATGAAATAGACATAATGCAAAACCCACTTTAATATTTTTACAGGTATTTTTTTATTACTTAACTAAAGTGTAACAAAAATACAATAAGAAATTATGTAGAAAATATTAAGATTAAATAAAGGTAAAAGAATTTTTTGGTTTATTAGGGAAATTGCAACTATTCAGGTCATTATTTCTGGGACGATGGCCCCAGCCAAAAATGTGAAAAATCAAAGGGCCGAAGGTCTGAAAGTGGATAGCCCAGGCAGTAGTGAAGGGAGCTTGCGACCGAAACGGAAGCCTGGGTAGAGAGACGGTCCGATCCAAGCACATAGGTAACATTTTATCCAAGCACATGGGTGACATTATCCAAGCACATAGGTAACACTTCTT
>JAAKFP010000173.1 GCA_011065005.1 Chlamydiota bacterium
GACTTTTGTCTTTCGAATTGAATTCCTTGCAGTTCGAATTCTTTAGCCAGGCATTCTTCATAGATTGATTCTAATAAGCCTGGACCTATCGTCCTATGCACCTTTATTGCAGCGCCGATAATCTTCTTGGTGATCTTATTCAGTTCAGAATCATCTTTCATTTTTTCTTCTTCTCTTTTTTCTCTGTTCCTCTGCGTCTCTGTGTTTTTATTTTTTTCTCTTCTCCCTCTTTCCCCTCTCTTACCAGAAGCCGAGGACCTTCCACCAGATAGGACCTACACCCATCCAGATAACTAGGTTGATGACGCTGATGACACCGCCGAGCTTCCACCACGTTACAAGGTCGACATATCGCGACCCGAAAAGAAGAGGAGCAGGTCCTGTTCCATAGTGCGTCAGGCTTGCACACAAGCTGCTCGTGTAGGTCAGCGTTAAGACAAAGAGCCCTGGTGGGATGCCTGCAGCAATTCCTAAGGTGAGCACTGCAGCATACATCGCACTCACGTGTGCGGTGATACTTGCAAACAGATAATGACTATAGAAGTACACCAGCAGCAAAATAGGGAACGCCACCTGCCAGTTCAACCCCGAAACCTGCTCTTGGAAGTTTGCACTAAACCAGCTGATAAAACCCAACTTATTCAGGTAGGTAGCTAGAGTCATGAGAACGGAAAACCAAATCAGAGTATCCCACGCCCCTTTTTCGCTTTTGATATCTTCCCATGTTAGAACTCTGGTCAGCAGAAGAACGGCAAGACCCGTCATGGCAGCAATCGTACTATTTATCCCCCAAACCTGTGCACCAACAGCCCACAGGAATAGCAATAAAAAGAAAACGCCAATGGTGATCCATTCCTCTCTTTTGAGGGAGCCCATCTCTTTGAGATGTTGTTTTGCTAGCTCTTTAGCATGTGGAGTCTCTTTAATTTCTGGGGGGTAGAGCAAAAACAGCGCATAAGGCAAAACAAGGATGCTGATTAGTCCGGGCAATAATCCGGCCAGAAACCATCCTGTCCATGTAAGCCCCAGACCTTCAACTTCATTGAAGCTGTTAATCAACGGGTTTGCCGCAGAGGATGTTAAAAACATGGCACAGGTGATCACCTGAATCTGATACACCGACTGGATCAAAAAAGATCCAATTTTTCTTTCCGTTCCCTTCTCGGGGCTGCTATCGTAGCTTAGAGCAAGGGATTTGACGATAGGATAGATGATTCCTCCGGCCCTAGCGGTATTGCTTGGAATTGCTGGAGCTAATACGAGATCGGTAAACGCAAAACCGTAGGCTATCCCGAGACTCTTTTTTCCCAGAAGCGCAACGAAAAGATAAGCGATGCGCATCCCAAGACCCGTCTTGACAAAACTCCTCGCCACAAAGAATGCAGTGACTATCAACCAGATCAGAGGGCTGGAAAATCCGCTTAATCCCTCTTGGATCGTCAGCGTTCCTGAAAGTGTTGTTACCGCCAGAGCGATGATCGCTACACCCCCAATACTTAACGCTTTACCAACAATCCCTACAATTGTCGCAACGAAGATGGCAAACAGGTGCCAGGCCTTGGGATCCAGCCCTTCGGGCACTGGAATCAACAGAATTCCTACTCCAACGAGTACGGCGATGATGAGAGAGCGAAAATTCACTCCTTGACCTTGCATGAATCACTCCAAATATAGATTCCACTAAGACAGGAATTACCACGTGCCTCTTTCTTTTTCAAGATTTACTTTGAAAGAGATTCCCTTTTGAAAATATTTTGCAGCTACGGTTTTGTCCCCTAAAGCTCGATAACACCTTGCCATATTCAGAAAGAGATCTGCACTTTCCCCTCCAAGATCGAGGGCTCTTTCGAAGAACAAAAGAGCCTCTTCAGGTTTTTCCATTTCGAAAAGGAGAACCCCTAAATTCATCACAAAGCCCATCTCTTTGGGACTGACAGGATAGAAATTCTCCCAAATCTTCTGGACCGCTTGACATAAGCACGCTTTTTGGTCGTCTGAAACTTTAGGAACCTTTTTGCGAATCGCATCGAAAAATAGATGGAAGTTGATTGGATCCCATTTCCCAAGTTCAACATATGACAGTATTTCCTCCAGAGACATCTCCGCCAATTGTTCCGGCGAAAAATTTGTCATCTCCCAATATTTTACAGGCTCTAATTTATCGATCTGTTCTCGGAAAGCTAAAGCCGATGCTGGAAAAGTCTCGAAGCCTCCTCCCAAGATCGCGGCCATCACCACAAATTTGGTGCTGGGAGAGCTGGTCAACATTCCGACCCCATCTTGATTGCGGAAATAGTGTGCAAGGCAATAGTAATCTACTGCTATCGAAAAAGTCGCATGCTTTGAAATTTTGGGTTCTCCCCATTCTCTGATCTGCTGTTCTGTTGCCACGCCTTGATCTCCGGAAAGGAGAAGCATCCTCCCCTGTGAAAGTTGGGAAAAGTATTGAAGCGTTTCAAACCCTCCGATCGGAAAAAGAAAAGGGGTATTGTCGAATAGCTTGAGATATTCCAGAAGCAAAGCATTCAGTTCCGGCCGGCCGGAATAGTAACTTTCAGGATTTTTTATAGGAACATAGTCGTAGGAGGCTTCGAGTTTCATAATCAGAGAAGGGTCTATCCCCTCTTCTTCAGGGACTGATATCGTTATCCTCCCCTCTTCAATACGCCCCTCTTTAGCTCTGAAAAGATCTTGAGGAATGGTATCGAAGAAGTAGGTACAAATGAGGATGATGGGATTGGCAACTGTTGCTTGGGTCAGAGTTTTTCCGCTTTTGAGAAGTTTGATGGGCTCTTGGTCGGTATGGCGATAGTAGGCGAAGTCTAAAACACCACTCTCGATATAGTTTTTCAGAAGAGGATGCTTTTCCCAAAAGGAGATGTTTGATTCTGCTATGTCTGTCATAACATAGCATATGCTGATTTTTTCTGAGAGTGCGGTTTCTAATAAAGGAAGCAAATGTTTTAGGACAAGATACCCCAGACGTCCTGAGCCTGCGCCAAGGTCGAAAATATAGAGAGGTTCAGAAAGGTTTAGTGGGGTTGGAGACTCTGTACGCAGGCAATCTCTGATGTATCCGAGGATCACTTCAGAAAATTGATAGGCAATGAGTGGGTTGCTGGTTAGGTAAAACGGCACCCCTTTATCTGCCCAGGCCTCTGGACCGAACTGGGTATAAGCCTTGTTCTGCAGTTCCCACAAAACCGAATCTTTTAGCCTCTTCTCTTTTTCTAGTGTATGCATGCTTGGGTCTTATCTCGCTTAGAAATAATTAAACGCAAAATATTTTCAACATCATGCATAATTAAACGCAAAATTTAAACAAAATTTTCACCCTTTGCACCTTAGCATCTCCTAAACAGTTTATTTGAAGCGGACGCCGTTTGCACGGCTACTAGAAAAAAGCCGATTGCTCGGCTTAGTCCAAATGGTTTGCCAGCAATAGATTTTGAACTAAAGAAAATAACTTGGACTAAGCCGTGCAAACGGCTTTTTCCACATGTAAGCGTTCAGACCCTTGCTTAATAACCGCGAAGAGCGCGAAGGAAGCGAAGAAAACACGAAGTTTTTTTATGAAATAGTTAAATTCTTCGCGTGTCCTTCGTTTTCTTCGCGTTCTTCGCGGCTAACAGATAGAGGTGAACGGTTACTTGCGTTTAATTATTAGTTTTGGTATAATAAACTCTTCATTTTAATTCTAATATAAAGAGGGCATCATTATGTTTGAACAATCCGATGTTGAAAAAACAATTGAAAATAACGAAAAAAAAATCAAAGAACTCGCCATCAAAGTTGAGACCCTCGACCGTGAGGCTGCTGAGCTTCTCGAAGAGTTAAACGTTACGCCAGAACAGCTGACAGCGTTTATTGAAAACAAAAAAAATTTTACGGATCAAAACTGGGAAGAACTGCAAGATCATCGGAAGACACTAGATCAAAAGCTGAAAACAGAACTTGAAAATATCCGCAACCCACGCAAGACAGAAAAAACCTACTCCGAAATGAAGATTGACAAGCAGTGGATCCCGGTCAAGTGATCGCTATTAGTTAATATGCTTTAGCGAAAATCGCGTCGAGGGTTGCTTCTTTACCTGTGAGTATGCAGCGTCCTGTCGTGTTACTTTGATCCATGGGAAGACATCGGATTGTCACTTTCAGTTCATCAAGAATCTTTTCTGTTTCAGGATCCCCACACCATTTTGCCAAGACAAAACCTCCATGGATTTCAGGCTTTTGAAGGTTTTTTGGGGTGAAGAATTTTTTCATTTCCTCGAAATCCTTTATGTCCCTATGGATGTTCGCATCGAGAAACGCTTTGGCTTGATCGAAGTAACCTTTCTGGATTTCATCGAGAAGAGAAACAATCATCTGAGGCAGCTGATCCACGCCGATACTTTGCTTATCACGACGCGCACGATCCCGCCGCGCCAGCATGACAGATCCTGATTCCAGATCTCTTGGACCCACTTCTATCCGCACAGGAACACCCTTTTTGATCCATTCCCAGTTCTTCTCGCCACCCCTTTTCTCACGAGTATCGACATACACCGACAGCTTTTCTCCATGGTATTGACACTCTCTAAGGGTATTGGCAACCTTATCAGCATAAGCAAGAACTTCTGTTTCCATATCCGCATTGGGAATGACTGGAAGGATCACGATCTGTTTAGGGGCAATTCGCGGCGGCAGGCGCAGGCCATCATCATCGCCATGGCACATGATCACACCCCCAATCATACGTGTGCTGATCCCCCAAGAAGTTGTATACGCATATTCTAGCTGACCGTCTCGGTTGGAGAAACGAATTCCGGAAGCTTTAGCAAAATTCTGACCTAAGTAGTGAGAAGTTCCCCCTTGGAGCGCTTTGCGATCTTGCATCATCATCTCCAAGGAGTAGGTATCGACAGCTCCGGGAAATCTCTCACCTGGCGATTTGACGCCTGGTATAACGGGAATTGCCAAAACATCTTCAGCAAGCTCACGATAGATGTTGAGCATTTTTTGCGTTTCTTCTTCGGCCTCCTCCTTGGTTTCATGAGCTGTGTGCCCTTCCTGCCAGAGGAACTCTGTTGTCCTCAAAAAGATTCGGGGTCGCATCTCCCATCGAACAATATTCGCCCACTGGTTGATGAGGAGGGGCAGGTCTCTATACGATTTCACCCACCGAGAAAAAGATTCGCCGATAATTGTTTCTGATGTCGGGCGAATAATGAGAGGTTCTTCCAAAGGTCCTGCCGGCACCAGCTTACCATCTTTTTCTTCCAAGCGATGGTGGGTGACGACGGCGCACTCTTTTGCAAACCCTTCGACATGTTTCGCCTCTTTTTCGAGGAAGCTTAAAGGAATAAATAGAGGAAAGTAGACATTTTCATGACCCGTTTCTTTAATTCGACCATCAAGAATCTTTTGAATCCTTTCCCAGATTCCAAATCCCCATGGTTTTATCACCATGCATCCGCGCACCGGAGAGTTCTCGGCGAGATCGGCGGCTTTAATCACCTGCTGATACCATTCGGGATAATCTTCTTGACGTGTGGGAGTAATTGCCGGTTTTTCTTTTGCCTCTGTCATCTCTACGCACCTTCGATCCTAAAAAAAAGATAGCATAACATACTGGGGAAAAAGAAGAACAGCGGAAAAAAGGTGAGTGTTCAGACAATTTTCATTTTCGAACTTTGATTTTAACCACAGTCTCTATGCTGATTTTTAGCATTTGAAAGAAAAAGGTCCTCGAACTAGGCTTAATTCAAATCAAAAAAGAAACCTAGGAGGACCTAAAATGAAGAAGTATGATTATACAGGAAAAA
>JAAKFP010000174.1 GCA_011065005.1 Chlamydiota bacterium
TTGGTTCATAACCGCTTACAATGGAGGGTCACATTCCCATACGGTGAAGGGGCCCTCCATTGTAAGCGGTTGTGGGCCAAAAGATTGTGCTTAGAGATCGTTTTCAACTGCGTTTTCTAGGATAATATAGAATTAAGAGAAAATGATGGAAAAATATATTCTTACCATATCCTGTCCTGATCGAGTTGGCATTGTTGCGGCTGTATCGGGATTTCTTGCTGCGCAGGATGGCTTTATTTTTGAGTCTCACCAATTTGGGGACCCTTCAACAGAGATTTTCTTCATGCGTATAGAGTTTGCTCCTGGAGAGAGAACTCCCTCAATGGACACTTTCAAAGAGAACTTTCAGCCTGTCGTAAAGCAATTTGAGATGAATTGGGAACTGCATAGGACAAACTACCGACCGAAAGTATTGATTATGGTTTCCCAACAGGGTCACTGTTTAAACACCTTGTTAAATAAAAAGGCGATGGGAGACTTACAGATGGAGATCCCTGCCATTGTCTCGAACCATGCCGATTTAGAGAAGATGGCTAAGTGGTACGAAACACCTTTTTACCATTTTCCTGTGACCCCTAGTGCGAAACCGGAACAGGAAAGCAAAGTTCTTCAATTGATCGATGATTTAAAGATCGATTTAGTTGTTCTAGCGCGATACATGCAAATCCTTACCGGCAGCTTCGTCAATAGGATGCAAGGCAGGATCATCAATATACATCATTCATTTCTACCAAGCTTCAAAGGTGCAAAACCGTATCACCAAGCCTACAGCAGGGGTGTGAAGCTGATAGGAGCCACCTCTCATTATGTTTCAGAGCATCTTGATGAAGGGGCGATCATCGAACAAGAGGTGACCCGAGTAGATCACACCTATCCTCCGGAGGAATTGGTCGCCATTGGTCAGGACATTGAAAGCCTCGCCCTTGCTAAGGCTGTGAAATGGCATATACAACAAAGGGTCTTTCTCAATGGAGAGAAGACGGTAGTTTTTCGTTAATGATTTTCTAAAAGAAAACGAACTTCCCGTCTAACAAAACCTTTTCCTGTCATCTTCCGTCTTCCGGGAATGATCTCATGCGCGGCGAGCTTCGACTCATAGAGGACGATTTCTTCCTGAAAGAACTCTTCTACAAATCGATCTAACGAACGTTTCTCAACACCATCAAAGACAGAACGAATGGTGCCATTTGTTACTATGCCCTGGATGTTTTTCACTTTTTTGAGCTTCTTTCTGACCTTCATCTGCAAGGATGTAATCGCCTTGCCAGAACGCTGTAATCGACGATTAACAGCATCTTGTAAAAAAGAATCGACGCGAGAGGCCACATGATGCTCTTGAGAGCCATCAAGGGTATTCTTTCGTATTCGATTAATTTTTTTCTTCAGCTTGTCGAGTTCCGACTCGCTTAACTCTTTTAAATGCAAATCGAAAAAAGATTCCTTTTCCTTTTGCGAATCTCTACCCGCATCAGCAGCCAAAACAACTTTAAAGATATCAAAAGGTTTCTTTTTTCTCCCCGCAGATGCTCGCTTAGCTTTTGCCGCCCTTCCCCTTACTCCAGGTTTCTTTTTTTTTGTGGGAGGAGGTGCTGGTCGTATCCTAGGCGGTAAGGCCATGACCTTTGTGAAAAAATCAGCAGCCATGTAGTGTACCCATGAACGATTATCCTCCCCTTGGCTCCTGCAACTGCTCCATAACATTTTCAAGAATGGGCAATCCTTTGTTTCTCATCGCCGCGATCTCCTCTTTATATTTACCACGGATTTTCACGGTGGAATTACACCCTAACGCCAATCTTTTGATCTACAATGGGTTAGAAAAAATCCGCCTACTCGCTGAGTATGTCTTGATTTTTTCTAATCCATTGTAAACCAAAATCTTAACATTAGGGTGCAATTCTACCATGAAAATCCGTGTTTACTCTTCTTTCCTTCAAGGTATTGAATGTTCTCATTCGAATCAACAGAGAATATGCCTAAAGAGTTGACTGTTGAGATCGGGAGCTTTATTCAACTACAGGATCAAGGTGGCCATGAGACGACTTTTAGGGATCTAGGAGTGAATGCTACTCATCGACTTGATAGGCGCTTTCCAGAGAGCTGTATTTCTTTCCATCAACAACAACAGTCACTGGTGGAAGGTAATGAAGTCCTTTCTTCTTGGGTTCGATGGTAAAATTATAGATGGAAATGATCAGATCTGATTGCTCGGAAAGCTTAACCTCCTTAAGGAATTCCACTTTTAGGGAATTATCCCCCAAAGTGAAACTACTGGGGTCAACCTTTAAGCTGCTTTTATGCGTACTTGTAATAGTTATTTACTTACGAGCCCTAAGTGCTCTTGGGTTTCAGAAAGTCTAGTATTTCTCTGTGTTTCTGCACGACAGCGTAATGTAACGGGATAGTTCCATTTTTCTCCTTAGCATTCAAATTGGCGCCATGGGCAACTAGAGTTTTAACGACCTGTCTGTGGCCTTGAAATGCTGCCAAATGAAGTGGGGTTTGATCATCATTATTCCTTGCATCTATAGAGGCGCCCAAACTAAGTAATGTTTCAATAACCTCCTTGTTATCATTGGCAAACGCAGCCAAATGAAGTGGCGTAGCTTCATTGTCATTCCTTTCTTTGGGGCTTGCACCGTGCTCAGCCAGGCATTTGATAGCTTCCTTTTTCTGAAACGACGCAGCCAATAGTAGTGGTGTACAACCATTAGAATTTCTTGCCCTGATATTGGCATGGCTCGTAAGAAGTATTCTTATGCCATCACAGTTTTCTGCGACGGCTGCTGCGTGGAGCGGTGTGTTACCAATGCTATTTGGGAGGTTGGGATCAGCCTTAAATTTTAAAAGCGTTGTAACATGACGATTGTGATGAAATAAAATTGCGTTATGTAAAGCTGATCCCACTGCATTCTGGATGTGTGGATCTGCCCCATGTTCTAAAAGCAATGATACAGGATCAGTACCGGAAAAAAAACTTGAACGTGTTTCCGCGCTTTCAGTCGCCAATATTAATAATGACTTTCCATCACTGTGTATAGCATTAACATTTGCTTTATAGGACAACAGCATTTCAAACATATCTTTTGAAGTGTGATACGATGCTAAAAGCAGTGGTGTCCCTAAGTCTGCTACTCTGAAGATTGAAGAGAACAAATCGCGCTTCCACGTTCTCGCATCTGTCTGTTTTCTCTCTTCTCGCTTTTTTGCCCATACCTCTGTGTTAGCTTTGTGCTTGAGCAGACATTCCGCTGCTGCCACATTCTTGTACCCTTGGATTGCATGGCACAAGGGTGTCTCATCGTCTTTATTTCTGGCTTCGATGTCAGTCCCATTTTCTAGAAGTAGCTCAATAGCAGCTACATGACCACTGTAGGCAGCGAGATGCAGGGGGGTGTTTTCATCGGTGTTTTTAGAGGTTATATCGGCTTTGTGATCCAGGAGGATTTTTATTGCATCCTTGTGTCCATTTTCTGAAGCCCAATGTAATGGGGTATAGCCGCCTTTATTTCTGGCTTCGATATCCGCTCCCTTTTCTAGAAGTAGCTCAATAGCAGCTACATGACCACTGTAGGCAGCGAGATGCAGGGGGGTGTTTTCATCGGTGTTTTTAGAGGTTATATCGGCTTTGTGATCCAGGAGGGTTTGTATCGCATCCTTGTGTCCATTTTCTAAAGCCCAATGTAATGGGGTATAGCCGCATTTATTTCTGGCTTCGATATCCGCTCCCTTTTCTAGAAGTAGCTCAATAGCAGCTACATGACCCTTGTAGGCAGCGAGATGTATGGGTGTATTTTCAATACTGGTAGTAGAGGTTATATCGGCTTTGTGATCCAGGAGGGTTTTTATTACATCCTTGTGCCCACTTTCTGAAGCCCAATGTAATGGGGTATAGCCGCATTTATTTCTGGCTTCGATATCCGCTCCCTTTTCTAGAAGTAGCTCAATAGTAGCTACATGACCATTGTAGGCAGCGAGGTGCAGGGGGGTGTCTTCATAAAGGGTGTCTTTAGAGGTTATATCAGCTTTGTGATCCAGGAGGGTTTTTATTGCATCCTTGTGTCCATTTTGTGAAGCCCGATGTAATGGGGTATAGCCGCCTTTATTTCTGGCTTCGATGTCAGTCCCATTTTCTAGAAGTAGCTCAATAGCAGCTACATGACCATTATAGGCAGCGAGGTGCAGGGGGGTGTTTTCATTACTGGCAGTAGAGGTTATATCGGCTTTGTGATCCAGGAGGGTTTTTATTGCATCCTTGTGCCCATTTCGTGAAGCCCAATGTAAAGGTGTATAGCCGTCTTTATTTCTGGCTTCGATATCCGCTCCCTTTTCTAGAAGTGGCTCAATAGCAGCTACATGACCCTTGTAGGCAGCGAGATGTATGGGTGTATTTTCAATACTGGTAGTAGAGGTTATATCGGCTTTGTGATCCAGGAGGGTTTTTATTGCATCCTTGTGCCCATTTTGTGAAGCCCGATGTAATGGGGTATAGCCGCGTTTATTTCTGGCTTCGATATCCGCTCCCTTTTCTAGAAGTAGCTCAATAGCAGCTACATGACCCTTGTAGGCAGCGAGATGTATGGGTGTATTTTCATTACTGGTAGTAGAGGTTATATCGGCTTTGTAATCCAGGAGGGTTTTTATTGCATCCTTGTGCCCATTTCGTGAAGCCCAATGTAAAGGTGTATAGCCGTCTTTATTTCTGGCTTCGATGTCAGTCCCATTTTCTAGAAGTAGCTCAATAGCAGCTACATGACCATTGTAGGCAGCGAGATGTATGGGTGTATTTTCATTACTGGCAGTAGAGGTTATATCGGCTTTGTGATCCAGGAGGGTTTTTATTGCATCCTTGTGCCCATTTTGTGAAGCCCAATGTAATGGGGTATAGCCGCCTTTATTTCTGGCTTCGATATCCGCTCCCTTTTCTAGAAGTAGCTCAATAGCAGCTACATGACCATTGCTTGCTGCATAATGAATAGCCTCTCCTAGATCATTTTTTTGCCGAATATTTGCGCCATGTTGCAGGAAGAACGTCATAATTTTATTATTGCCGCGCTCGGCTGCAAAAAGTAAAGGAGGGCTTCGGAGCTTAGTCTCTGCTTCTATATTTGCCCCATGACGAAGTAATATTTCTATAACCGGAAACGTCCCTTTCCATACTGCACAATGAAGTGGAGTCAATCCTTTCGCATTTTGTGCATCAATTTCAGCTCCATGTAAAATCAGAAATTCGACCATCTCTTCGTCCGCATGCATGGCAGCTAGATGTAAAGCTGTGTTTTTTTCTAGGTCCTTTTCTTGTTTGCAGTCTACTTGACCTTTCAAAACGATCTGTTTCATCAAGGTTTTCATTCCTTGCGAACACAACCACAAGAGAGGTGTTCTACCCTCCTCGTCCTGATTCGAGAAGTATTCATGCAAGTAGTTCAGAGTCTCTACGACTTCAACCTTACCAGATCGAACTGCTGCCCAAAAAGTATCTTTCGTGCAGATATTGTTTTCCTCGATATAGGATTTTATCTTTGCTAGAGCAAATCGATTAATGATAATGGTTTTTTTTATTAGTGGCTGCTTCGTTAAAGGGCTTGTTTCATACTTTTCCAACCATTCCTCAATTGCAAGCCGTTCATAGGTATAACCATCCATTGCTACTACTGGCTCTTCCATCCTATGAGCGAAAAATCCGGTTGGATTTTTCACAAGTAACTAAATCTTAATTCCTCAAGAAACATTTCATGTCCTAACTGTAACAATCTGCCTCTTGATTGGTTGTTTTTAAGTCGTTGATCAT
>JAAKFP010000175.1 GCA_011065005.1 Chlamydiota bacterium
ATATTTTTTTGTCACTAAGGAGCTTTTATGCCAGCAGCAATTTCGAATGAATACAGGAATGCTATTACACAATTGGATTCCTTTGAAAAGAAACCTGTAAAGTTCGGGGCAGATAAAAAGACACTCGAGGAGCAGAAAGCCCATTTTCAGAGTCTACTTGAGACTGTCAAGGATACAAGGAATTCGTTGAACGAAAAGCAGCAAAATGAATTAGACAGGCGTATCATCGGGCTTAGGTATCGAATGGAAGGAATGAACGGGGGATTAGACTCCTTAGAATTCTCTAAAGTACAAGAAAAAGAACTAGAAATTCTAGTGTCTTTAGCAAAAGAGTGGAAAGAGGGCTATGACCGGTACCAAGTCACGAAAATCGATGAAGGAGGGGAAGAAGAAGCAAAGCTGAAGCAAGCTTGCTGTTATCCAGAGTTTGTCACGCTTCTTGAGGTCGATAAATCTCTTAGGGATTCTTTTTTCAGGTGGGCTTTGCGTGATAACTGCGGTGTTAATGAGTTTGTTCAATTCCCAGCGACCTGCACAAAGTTGAAGGAAGCGTATCTAGCAGGACGAGTGGGGTTGTTTGCCAAACAATTTAAATGGATGGATAGGCAAAAAGTTGGTGAGGGTGTTGTTGAAGAAAAGGTGATGACCCTGCCTTTCATGACCCAGAACGGAACAAAGCTGGAACGGAAAAGTATTAGCATTTTGGATGAAGATCGAAAGGTGAATCTAAAAGGGAACTTCGAAGTGAGCATAAAAGAAGTGTTTGAGGTCTTTTCCAAAAAAAATTCAAACCCCGGGTATCTAGAATTTTTCGGAGAAAACGGAATCGAGAACTGGTCGGTAGATGGTCTTGAATGGTGGGATAATGATAACAAAAGAGCGGTGCAAGTGGATATATCCAAGAGGAACTCAGAATGGTGGAAAGAGCTTCCGGTATTTATGACGTTGTCTAAGGAAGATCTCAAGGAAAGATATGCTATAGAGGATGTTCCGGAGGAGAGGCAATGGATTGTCGTAACAAAGGCTACAAGGGAAACGGCGACTTTAGATGTTGATAAAAGCCATGGATATACAGAGGTTCTTATTCCTAATGATGACGGTACTTATATCTGCTATCCATTTGGCAAGTACCCGATCAAATTTCCGACCACGATGTTGCAACAGTGCCTATTCATCGCTGATACTGTCGAGGCGAGAATTCAATATCCTGACGAAAACCCTTTCTTCTCCCAGCGTCAACAGGCAGCAACTCCCTACTTCATTAATGCTGATAAGGGGCGCAGGTTTATGGAAGAAATTCGAAGAGAACTTGTAAAGGCGCAGAAAGGGAATGTTATTTTTCAGTTTGCATGGGAAAACTGTGCTTGGTGGGCGCAGAATCTCTTGGAAAAGCTGTTTGGTCCCAAAGATAATGGGGGACCCATCCCCAACTATTTCCGTGCTCTCGTCTTCAAAGCTGAACCAATGATTGAACCTCTAAAATCAGTATTTACGTTCACTAGAAAATTGGGCGAAAAACTCAAAGCCCTTGTCCTCAGGATCGTAGAGTTTTGTTTCATGTCATGGCGTGGTTTTACTGTGGCCGAGAATGGTGTACGGGTAGTTAAATCAATAGCCACCAGCCCGTTCCGAACATATAAAGAATGCTCCCTACCTGGAAATCTACATAAGAGAATTCAAAAAGACAAAATCAAGGGTGGCGTCACCTTTGGACACCTGTTCCAGAGGCAAAAGATCTAGTGTGAATTATCCTGTTCATCCTGTATCATCCTGTTATCTTGTAATATTCCAACAGCAAAAAGGAGCCGAAAACCATGTCTTTTACCCTTCCCTTGGGTGCCAAAGCACCAGACTTTTCTTTGCCAGCAACAGACGGAAAGACCTATGCACTAAGCGATTTCGATAATTTTGATACACTGGTTGTCTTCTTTACCTGCAATCATTGCCCCTACGTAATAGGTTCAGATGAGGTCACTCGTAAAACTGTTGAGAAGTTTCAGCCTCAAGGGGTGGCTTTCGTTGGGATTAACTCAAATAGCAAATATACCTACGAGGAAGATTCTTTCGAATATATGGTCGAACGGATGAAGAAATTCCAATTTCCCTGGGTTTACCTCTATGATGAGAGCCAAGCGGTCGCTAAAACCTATGGAGCCCTCAGAACACCTCATTTCTATGTTTTCAATAAAAACCGAAAACTAATATATATTGGAAGAGGAGTTGATAATCCTCGCGACACGAGCAAAATGACTGTTAATGACCTAGAAAAATCATTGGAAGAACACCTCGCAGGGAAGCCGATCTCACAGCCAATCACGAATCCTATCGGCTGTAATGTGAAATGGGAAGGGAAAGATGCTCATTGGATGCCTCCTGAAGCGTGTGATCTTGTCTAAATGATGAATATGAAGGGGGATCATGAAAATACTTATTACTGGATCATCAGGCTTGGTTGGGTCGGAATTAGTACCTTGTCTTAGAGATAGGGGACATGAGGTTGTCCGTCTTGTTCGGTTTGATTCTCAATTATCAGACGACACTTTGCTTTGGGATCCAGAACATCGTGGATTGAATCCTGACGATTTCGAGGGGTTTGATGTTGTGATCAATCTTGCTGGAGAAAACATCTCAACGGGTCGTTGGACGCCGGAGAAAAAGAAAAAGATCAATGATAGTCGAGTATTGGGAACGCATATGCTTTGTGAGCTCTTAGCTCGATTGGAATCGCCACCAAAGTTGTTAATCAATGCCTCAGCTGTTGGGTTTTACGGGAGTCAAGGGGATAAAGTCGTCGATGAGGAGTCTCCTCCCGGTGAGGGTTTCCTTGCTGAAGTTTGCCAGAGGTGGGAGGCGGCGACAGAGCCTGCAGCTCAAAAAGAAATACGTGTTGTTCGGTTGCGTATCGGAGTTATTTTGACGCCAAAAGGAGGTGCCCTGGAAAGGATGCTGATCCCTTTTAAATTGGGTCTTGGTGGCGTAGCCGGTTCAGGAAAGCAGTACTTTAGTTGGATCTCGATTGATGATCTTCTCGGGGTTTTCTTGCATGTCATAGGAAATGAATCGATTCGAGGGCCTATAAATGCTGTTTCCCCCAACCCTGTAACGAACCGTGAGCTTACAAAAACTCTGGGAAAAGTGTTACGAAGGCCAACAATCTTTCCGCTACCCGCTTTCGTTGCAAGGTTTGTCTTGGGAGAGATGGCTGACGCCTTACTCCTTAGCAGTACCCGAGCATCTCCCGGGGTTCTTAAACACTCAGGATATTCTTTTATTCATCCCGATCTTGAAGGTGCCCTAAGATATCTACTGTAAAGGATTGCTATGTGGAAAAACCCTAAACTACTTTGGTTGATATTTTCTGCTATCTTGGTAACAATTTTCGAGCTGTTATCGTTAGCAGGGATTAAGCTGCCACCCTCGGATGCCATTCCGGTATTTTCTATCATCATTCTTATCATTGGTTATAGGATTATCTGGAAAGGACTTAAAGCTCTCGTTTTTTTAAATTTCCGTAGCATCAATCTTTTGATGGTCGTTGCTGTTGTTGGGGCATTTTATATTGGAGAGTATGAGGAAGCGGCAGTGGTGATCGTTCTTTTTGCTCTAGCAGAAAGACTCGAAGATATCGGCATCGCCAGAAGTAAGTCCTCGTTAGATGCGTTGGTGCAGCAAATTCCAAAGTATGCTTATGTCAAGGGAATGGACGAACCGATCGATGCTGCTCAGGTTTCGGTAGGGGAGGTGATTGTCGTAAAACCCCACCACCAGATACCTCTGGATGGTGAAGTGATTGGAGGGCAATCTTTTGTCGATGAGTCCACAATTACCGGCGAACCCATCCCTCAAGATAAAAGGTCTGGAGAGCTTGTATTTGCTGGAACCTTAAACAAACAGGGTGTTTTAGAGGTACGGGTCACAAAAAAAGCGGAGGATTCCACGCTTGCAAGAATTCAGGAGATGACCTTCGAGGCGTTTAAACATAAAGCCAAAACGCAGAAGTTTATCGAAGGGTTTTCCTCTTACTACACTCCAGGGATTATGGGACTAGCGGTTTTTTGGACTCTAGCATCGTGGGCCCTGGGAAGGCCGTTTGATGTAGGATTCGGCCAGTCGCTAGCGTTGTTGGTCATTGCCTGTCCCTGTGCCTTGGTGATCTCTACACCGATCTCTATCTACTCAGCAATTGGCAATGCCTCCTCCGTAGGTGTTCTGATCAAAGGGGGGCGATACCTCGAAGCTATGGGACAGGTGAAAGCCATTGCTTTCGATAAAACACGTACCCTCACCTATGGAGAGCCGATTGTTACCGATGTCGTCCCTTTTGGCAATAATACCCGAGAGGACCTTCTCGGCTGTGCTGCTGGCGTGGAACTTTTCTCTGAACACCCCCTAGCGCAAAGTGTTGTCGAAGCTGCAAAAAGGGAGAAAGTCACTCCCCATGAGGTTGGTGGGTTTGAGAGTGTGGTCGGTAAAGGAGCAAAAGCTGAATGTCTTGTTTGCTATGATCGCCATCGATGCGTTGGTAAGCTGGAATTCATTCTGGAGGAACATCATGTTCCGAAGGAAGTGATCAAAGAAATTGAAAAACTTCAAGGCCAAGGGAAAACGGTTATCGTCATTAGCACACATAAAGAAGTAGTAGGTCTCATTGCTTTGGAGGATGAAATTCGCCCTGAAAGCCCTGCTGTTATCAAAAAACTCAATCGTATGGGAATCGAGTCTGTCATGCTAACCGGTGACCATGAAATCACTGCAAAAGCTGTCGCCAAACATATAGGAATAAAAAATGTTAAGGCAAAACTTCTTCCCGAAGATAAAGTTCATGAAGTGGAAAACCTCGTAAAAAAATATGATATCGTCGCCATGGTTGGCGATGGTGTGAACGATGCCCCAGCCCTGGCAAGCGCTAACGTAGGGATCTCTATGACTACGCTAGGCAGTGATACAGCAGTGGAAGCTGCATCCATTGTGATCCTAAACGATCACCTAGATAGGATTCCCTACCTTATTCGATTGGGAAAGCAGACCCTGGATATGATCCGATTCAATACAGGTTTCGCTATTGTAATAAAATTTCTGTTCATCATCTTAGCAATAACAGGAATAGCGAATCTTGCTATGGCCATTTTCGCTGATGTCGGCGTCACCCTTCTAGTGATCCTGAACAGCCTCAGACTCCTGAAATTCGAGTGAGTGTATAGCTGTTTTTGAGAATTTAACGCGAAGACACGCGAAGATAGCGAAGCATACACGAAGAAAATTATATTTTTTCTTTCTTCGCGTATGCTTCGCTATCTTCGCGTGTCTTCGCGTTAAAAAAAATGGAGGTTATTTCTTCTGATAACTTCTTAGCATAGCATCAACACTGCAATCACCGCTGCCGCAAGATAAAATGTAAAGAAGACCCCCAAAGATTGCTAGGTTCTTTGAGAATAGAATCATCTGCATCTGTCTGTCAGCACCTTCAAGAATCCAAAAATCATGGAAAATATAGGTAACAGGAACAATGAAGACCAGAAGCAGAATGGCCCCTAATCGTGCTTTACAGCCAAAAAATAGAAACAACCCGCCTATGGCTTCTATAGTAGCAGCTCCATATAAATACAAAGGGATATTGGTCATCCCCTTAAAGGCCATCAGCTCAGCCGTAGGGTGGGCCGTCCAGAATTACTCTTTTAAATACTTAAAACTTGATTCCAAATATCTTCCATTTACGCATATGCTCTTTGCAACCATTCATCGATGTCAACCATGCGACTTGACTCAAACGCGCTTC
>JAAKFP010000176.1 GCA_011065005.1 Chlamydiota bacterium
TCTACGTGGCAGATAGTCTGGAATTCGGGGCTCCTAATCGAGCCACTCCTTCGACGTCAGACCGCGCTTCCTGGGGAAAGAGAATTGCGGCTTGTGTTCTTGGAGGTTTGCTCATATCTGCTGGAAGATCGTGGGAATCCAACCAAAACAGCATCTCTGATGCCATCGCAACGATGAAAGGAACGCTGGGTCCTGCGGCATTTAAGACGGCCTTTGTGTTTCAAATGTCCATGATCTCTGCAATGAGCAAGCAACAGGGAGGAGCTCTTCCTGGAGCATTGCTAGCGGGAATGATGTTTCTACCAGAGTCGGTGAAAGGCCAATCCTTGTGTCCTCAACTGGTGGGAAGTTATAATACACCCAGCAGTGCCAATGGCGTTGCAGTTTCCGGCAATTATGCCTATGTGGCGGATCAGAACTGGGGCCTTCAAATTATCGATGTATCAAATGTAACCAACCCCACGCTTGCGGGCTCCTATGATACACCTGGCATAGCTTTTGGCGTCGCCCTTTCCGGCAATTATGCCTATGTGACGGATCTGTATTCCGGTCTTCAGATCATCGATGTGAGTAATGTAACCAATCCAACGCTTGCAGGCTTCTATAATACGTCTGGCACTGCTCATGGTGTCGCTGTTTCCGGCAATTATGCCTATGTTGCCGATGAATTGGAGGGTCTTCAGATCATCGATGTATCCAATGTGGTCAACCCCACGCGTGCGGGCTTCTATGCCACGCCTGGCTGGGCTTTTGGCGTCGCCCTTTCCGGCAATTATGCCTATGTTGCCGATGAATTGGAGGGTCTTCAGATCATCGATGTGAGCAATGTGGCTAACCCCACGCTTGCAGGCTCCTATGATACGCCTGGCCTAGCTCGTGGAGTCGTCGTTTCCGGCAGTTATGCCTACGTGGCGGATCAGGACTGGGGCCTTCAGATCATCGATGTATCCAATGTGGCCAACCCCACGCTTGCGGGCTCCTATAATACGCCTGATCAGGCTTGGGGCGTCGCCCTTTCCGGCAATTGTGCCTACGTAGCGGATAGATGGCCCGGTCTTCAGATCATCGATGTCTCCAATGTGACCAATCCCACGCTTGCAGGTTCCTATGATACGCCTGGCACTGCTTATGGTGTCGCTGTTTCCGGCAATTATGCCTATGTGGCGGATTTTGTTGCGGGAGGTCTTCAGATCATCGATGTGAGCATACCTTGTCCTACTCCTACCAGCAGTAGTTCCTCAACAAGTCCCTCAACTACCCGTTCCTCTACAAGTTCCTCCACAACTATTCCCACTCCAAGTTCCTCAACCACCCGTTCCTCTACAAGTTCCTCCACAACTATTCCCACTCCAAGTTCCTCAACCACCCGTTCCTCTACAAGTTCCTCCACAACTATTCCCACTCCAAGTTCTTCAACCTCCCGTTCCTCCATAGGTTCCTTAGCTCCCACTTTGCAATCTACGACTACCACCCTTTCTTTTTCTGCCGATTCTACGAAGACAAAAACTCCTATTTTCATATCCACGGCGGGGACTTCTTCTCCAGATACTCCCTCTTTTCTATGGATTGTAGGCCTAGCCGCTGGAGGAGTACTCTGCCTTGGACTAACCGGAGGCACAGCCCTTATTCTTCGCAGACGAAGAGGATCTTCGAATAATGCGGCAGGCTTTATCGAGCGAGGATCCAAAGCTCATGATAGCTTTGTGATGAAACCAGTAAAAAAGAAAGGTCATACAGAAATTGGAGAACAGTATTACCAACTGAGTAAAATTTCAAAAGGGGAAGCTCGAGAGGTCTATGAGCAAACAGGTCATTTGATTGTCTTCCCTGAAGGTAAGAAAAAATTCAAATATGTCCTCGGGAGAGGAAACTTTGGAGCCATTAAGGTGGCCCAACGGATAGAAGGCCGGGAATACGTCGCTTCTAAAAAGGTGAAAGGCGAAGAGAACATAAGAGCCTCCGAAGAAGAAGCCGATATGCAAAAAGAGGCCGCCGGAGAGAATGTTCTTCCGATTTACAACACTATTCGCCTAGAAGAGACTCTCTATCATTTCATGCCACTCGCGGGTTTTGGAAACGGAAGAGGAGTTCAAAGCCATCTATCTGCCCTGCATAACCCCATGCTTGCCACAGAAATTCTCAAGTTTGTGATCCGTGATATCCTAACAGGACTCAAAACCATGCATGGAAAAGGGATCTATCATCTGGACATAAAACCTGAAAACATCGTCTTCACCAAAGATGGCACAGCCTATATCACAGACTTCGGCTGCGCTAAAAAAGCAGAGAGAGGGAGTACTCAAATGTCCTGGGAGGCCATTGGAGATAACCGCTATTTTTCTCCAGAGCGTCTACAAGCCTCCAGAGAGGGAAGCTATTATGATGCAGAAAAAACAGATGTTTGGGCAGCGGGGATGACGGTGCTTCAGATGATTAAAGATATGTCACCGTTAGAACTGTTTAAAATGCCTGGCGATTTCACCAAGCGCGTACATGTCTGTACACAAGAGTATTTTCAGGAGAAATTGCAGCGCTTGGAAGAACTGCAAAAACCCGAGAAACGGGATATCTGGTATGTGATTCAAGGGCTCTTAGATCCTAACCCAAAGAGTCGTTTGACCGCTGAAAAAGCCCTAGAAGCTCCCTGCTTCAGAGGATTGAAAAAAAAGACCCAAGCGCATGTATTTGAAGATCTGCAAGCAGAAAAGCTCATTCAAATGACAGGAATGAGCAGAGATGAACTTGACTTGACGGATTACGGTTTTGCTTCCCGAGCCATGCAAGAAAGTGAGGCAGAGCCCTATGAAACACAGGAGCATAAGCCGTATTACGACAGTAGTTATGGAAAAACTCCGGATGTCGTAACCAATGAAACTGTCTATCTAAAAACTCCGGATGTCGTAACCAATGAGAACATATAGCAAGAAATAATCGGGGTCAGAGCTCCAGTTTCAATTTGATCCATGTCCTTTCAAATTGGAATTGGAGCTCTGACCCCGGTCTCAAGCCACAAAGAAAATAAATTCCTTTGCGTCTTGGCGCCTTTGCGTTTAATTTCGCTAATGGTCATTCGGATAAAAAGGTTCGATGTGGACCATAACATCCCTCACCGCAGGCCATTCCTTCTGGATCTCGGCGCGCACTTTTTGGCTGATAAGATGTGCTTCTTCCACGGGGAGCTGCGGGTCTACTTCAACATCGATATCAACATGAGCGTCGGGACCATACAGTTGAATCCGGATTTTCTCGGTATCCTTTACCCCCGAAACCTTGAGAGACGCTCGCCGTACTCTAGCGAAGAAGTTGCTATCAGGAACACGGTCCATAATCTGATCGAAATTGCTTTTGGCAGCCTGTAGGCCTATCCCAACCATGATACACGCGATGAGCATAGCCCCAACGTGGTCGATAGCCAAGCTCCAATCAGGAATAAACGGTGCACAAACCAAAGCCATCGTTGCTAGAAGGCTTGTCAAGCCATCGATTCTATAGTGGAGGGCCTCGGCGGCTAATGCCGGGCTGTGTTGCCGCTTCGCAACTCTGATCATAAATTGGTAGCAGGCTTCAAGTAGGAGTGTTGCGATTAGGGCAATGATCCAAGCATGGGGATCCATGATTTCCCCTACCGGAACGCCTGAAAGCTTGAAGCCTTGCTGGAAGAGCATTCCCCCTCCTATCAATACCAACAAAAGCCCCAATTGCAGTCCCGCCAAAGGTTCATAGCGTCCATGTCCAAAGGGGTGATCCTTATCTGGAGGACGAGCAGCAAGTTTGATACAGATGAGTAGAACGATGCTGGCGACAATGTCTAGTGAGCTAGCGATAGCATCCATCAAAAGGGCGGAACTCGAGTACCAATAAAAGCCAAAAAGTTCAAAAAGGATGACCAGAAGACGGATCCCTATCCCCCATTTTGTGGCACGAAGGATCTGTTGTTTTCGTGCAGCTCTGACACGAAAAACTTCATCGGGAAGTGTGATAGGGTTTGGAAATTTTGTCATGTTAGGAGTGTTTTGGGTTGAAAAGTTTTTCTACCGCTTCGAGGCGATCTTTGGTTCCAATGATCCCCACATCATCTCCGGCATATAGTCTTGTTTTTGAATCGATATTATAGAGGGTCTTTTTTCCCCTCTTGATCGCCAAAACTGTGATTCCATACCGCTTTCGTAATTCAGTTTCTTCCAAGCTCTTACCACTAAAAGGGGACCCTTCCTCAATAGTAACCATCTTTACCCCAATTCCTTGGAGATACTCTTTTAGATCTGAGTAGATTGTCATCTCCGTAAAAGTAGGTCTTAACATTTCGTACCCTTCAGCCCGTAACGTTGCAACAAGTTCTTCAATTTGATCTATGGGCACACTGAACTTTTTGAGAACTCTCATAAAGATCTCAACAGAAGATCCCAACTCATCCGGAATGACATCATCCGCTCCTAAATTAAACAATGGTGTCATCTCTTCAACATAGTGGGTTCGGGCAATAATATGTACAGAGGGATTTATCCTGCGAACATTTTCAACAATCCTCAAACAGGCAATCGGATCGTTTACAAGTACAGCGACAACCCGTGCGTGAGGGATGTTTACATGTTCCAGAACCCTCTCAGTTGTTGCATCTCCATAGAATATCGACTCTCCTTTACGTCTTTCCTGATGCACCGTTTCAGGGTTCATATCAACGATCGCGTACGGGACATTTGCTTCCTTCGTAGATCTTGCCAAATTCCGACCACACAACCCAAAACCGATAATGATTACATGATCCTTCATGACATGTTCTTCCTCTTCTCCCTCAATCTTGACTCCTGATAAGATCGGAGCTGGCAGCGGAAGACGATACATTAAATTTGCGATCAAAGGTGAGAGTGTGATCACTATAGGGGTAACACTCATGGTAAGAACTGCTATAGCAATAAACAGTTGATAGTGGTAGTCCATACCAATCCCATAGGCGATCCCCGATGCTGCCAAAACAAAAGAGAACTCGCCAACTTGTGCTAATGCCATACCAGAGAGTACTGCCAACCTCATAGGTGCTCCCAAGATCAAGGCAATGAAAGTAACTAATACACTTTTCAAGAGGAAAATCCCAACAGTTATGAGGAGAATGATAAAGATATGAGCCACAAAAAAATTGATATCCAACAGCATTCCAATAGAGACAAAAAAGAAGCTCGTAAAGATGTCTTGGAAAGGAAGCACATCTCCAATAGCTTGGTAGCTATACTCCGATTGTGAGATCGTTAAACCCGCCAAAAATGCTCCTAAAGCCAAAGAGAGTCCAATGCTTGAGGTGATCCAAGCAACAGAAAAACAGATGACAAAGAGAGTAAGCAGGAACATCTCTCGGCTTCTTGTTTTGGCAACAAAATAAAGTAGTGTTGGAACAAGTTTTATGGCGCTAATCAGGGTCACTGCGAGTATCAAAATACCTTCACCAAGAAGGTATAAAATCTTTTTATCAAACTCAACCCCTTCCCCTACCAATAAAGGAGTGACTAGCATCATCGGCACGACGATAATATCTTGGAAAATTAATATCCCTAAGATTAGATGTCCTTGAGGGGAATTCGTTTCTGCTCGTTCTTGAAGAACGCGCATAACGATGGCCGTTGAACTAAGTGATAACAGAAACCCCAGGAATACAGATTCTCCAAAAGGCCTGCCAAGAACCTGACCTACAAGAATGCCTGCAAGAGTTGTCAGACAAACCTGGATCGGGCCTGCAATGAAGAAGTAGCGT
>JAAKFP010000177.1 GCA_011065005.1 Chlamydiota bacterium
TTAGTCGAACACAAATCGTTACAGCCACTCCCATATACGCCTATAAACGTGATTGCACTTCAGGGTTGATCAGCGTTTGCTGGCATTTTGTCGATCATATCAAATAAAAAAAAATGAATTTTACACGAAGGTGTCATAGAAATGTGTTTCTTGCGCTGCTCCCGCAGCTGTATGTTTTTTTGACATTTACCCCCCTCCCCCCCCCCGTTCCGCTAACGCTTCACAAGGGGCTTGCACCTTTTGGCGCTACCGCGCCTAGTAATTCACCCTTCTTTATTCTCAAAGTTTAGAAAAGGAAGAGGATATCAATATTAATTTTTGTCGAGAAAAACTTATGTAGAACCGCAAGGACTTGTCACCGTTTTGTTATCCATCGACTTGTCGATGGTTTTGGTGCAGATGTCCACAAATTTCACCGACAAGTCGGCGACTAACAAAACGGTGACAAGTCCCCGTACTCCCAAATTTATTGCTAACCACAAACTCTCAGAGTACGCGTTTTTGTGATTGAGTTGAGGCCTGAACGGTTACATTGAGAAAGGTAATGGGCAAAAAGAAAAGTCCCAAAGGGACGGGATTTAATGAGCCTAGGGCAAGTCCGAAGGACAAGCCCTGGGATTGTGGGTGCCCCTAGGATTGAGCCCGGAGGGCGGGATTTAGTTTTTTGTAGGTGCCTAATTCTAAAAGCTATATGTTAAGTCACTGCTGAGCCCACCTCCGCAAATAAATTTTGCAAGGGGCTATCCTGGTAGCGCGCAGCCTTTTTTGGGTATCCGTTGAGGATATGTTCAAGAAACAACTTTTGCATCTTCCTGGCTCCTTGGCTGTTAAACCATAGCTTCAAGAGCTTAAGCTCATCAGGACTAAACTGGCATTCTCCATTTAAAAACTTGAGCTTTACGATTTTTAACTGCTCCCCTTGTGAGAGCTTTTTATTTGGATCATTAAACCCTAAGGTCAAATTGTAATAATCGGGACTATCACGGTAAAGCATAGCCTCTCGTTGAGTCAACAGCGTCACCTTAGATTTTTTCACAAGCAAGTGGTGGAAATCGGTTCGACGGGAACCGAGAAGTTTATACCCATCTTCTTCTCGACCTGTTGTCGATTCCAATACATTTATAGCTATATAGATCCCATCAAACGCAGAAGCATAGGATTTTAGTTTTTGATCTGTTTTAAGGTAAGACTTTAGAGGAAAGATAGGGATTTTCTTGACGTGTTGTTTCGCTATCTTCTCACTTCCATAGGAGTAATGACAATTACTTCTCATAATCCGCTTTGCCTCATGAAAGGAATGATATTCCTGTATCGCCTCAGCGTTAGCTTCATAAATGTGAACTTTTTCCTCTTGTATCGACTCTTGAACCTCAAGCTGCATTTCTCGTTCTGTTTCTGTCTTCATTTCTCGCTCCACTTCGACGGTTTGATCGTCTTCAATCTCTTTTGCAGGGAGCTGGAGCTTAGCTGGAAGGCTGTCTTGAATATTCGAAACGATCAAATCTATCTCTTCTAAGCAACGATCTTCTGTGATACCGATTTTTTCTAACCATGGCATTTTCTCAAAAAGTTCTTTTATTCTCGCAACATATTGCTTCTTGTCTAATTCGACGACCTTTTCACCGTCGACCTCTGTCGACAAAGTTCCGTAAAGCTCTCTGGAACTAAAAAATGCAGGCTTAATCCAAGTCGATTGTAAATGGACAAAGGCATGCATACGAGCTGTAGGGGTCAACTTTTCATGAAGTAATACCTCTAAAAGGATCTTCTGCAGAATGTTGGCAAAACCCTCTTTTAACGCTTTGTAGTTGTCTCGACCCTGCTGGAATGCTTGATTGGCGATTACAAATTGTAAAATGGTAGCGAGTTGTATGGGATGGTCTGTACCTAAATTTAGTTTCTGGCGAATAATTCCTGCTACCTCCGCACTTATAAGAAAGCGCACACGTTGAGACTTAGCTAATCCACGCAAACGCCAGACGCTTTGAAGTAGATCACGCAGAAGCATGTTGCGGCCAATGGTCACAATGCTAATTGCATCCATTTTTTGGGAAACATCAGCCCCTGTCGTATGACTCTGATCGAGAAAGGTAAGACGCTCTTCGGAATATTTCTGTGTTTGCGAAAGGGGCATTTCTTGCGAGCCATTTGTGATCGTTTGTTCATCTTGGGCATTATAAAAAACAACCTCCTTTCCCTGAATCGACGCGATTTGATGAGCCATTTCACTGTTGGTGCTCTCTTTAAAGTAGCCTCCCGCATCGCTAATCATATCGAAAACGACCCTTTGCTCATTGAGTTGTTGAAGCATCTCCTCAAGTGAACCCTCTTTAATGGTCAGAGCATTGGTTCGACTATTTTTCCAAAGAGTTGTTAGCGTTTTTGCATCGGTTCCAATAGCTGGTTCAGGTTTGAGTGTATGATGCATGCTGACTCCATTCCAGAGCGTTCCGGTAAAACCCGCTGCCTTGAGAAAGAAAGCCACCAAGTTTTGAGGATTGCAGCTCATTTTGTATTCAAATTGCTCTAACTGTGGCAGGATGACATGAGAAACAAAGAAGAGTTTTACTTCAGGACTTTCATTGATCGCTTTCACGAGATCTTCGATGTTTGCTGGCTTATAGTTAAAAAATGGCATGTTGATACTGCCCTTTAGTTTTGCAAACGCCTTTCCAGCCACAGTCTCCTTAATTGCCATCTTTCCACCGCTGGCTACAATTTCGCGCATCGCCTTTTCTTGAAGAAGCTCGATTTGGCTTTTCACCATTTGAGTAGTAACTCCTTTTTTCATGTAGGTCTGAAAGGTGTAATTCATCGTGATATGTGGATTGGAAAACTGAGAGCCCGAGTTTGGAGTTTGTGAAGCAGAGAAAGGAATGGCAAGAGGATCACTCGATTTATCATCCAAGCCATACTTCTCATCGCAAATACGCGTTAGAGTATAAGGGAGGAGATGAGAAATCTGTTCTCCTGCCAGCGCAACAACATCTTGGACCTCCTCATCCAGCGAGTCGAAAAATTGTTGGGCCGATTTGATGTGATCCTTGTCACGACACAAATAGTGCAAGAGATGTGCGCGGGTTTTCTTGTTCAATTTTCCAATAAATTGTTGGAGTTTTTCGGTTAGGGATTTGGACTCAAATGTCATCTGACCTAAGCGATCGACTAAAGCATTAGCAAGAGGTACTTGAAGCTTTTTGGTGTATAACTGTTCCGTAAGCACTGGCGCCTCTTCATTAGGATTTGGGTCACTCTCAAGGCGTGCTAGAGCTCTTAACTTAGGATCCTCATAAAGCAGGCCAAATATCCCTGCAAGCAGCTCAAGTTCATGCATTTTAGGAGATATGTTGTTACCTCCACTGAAGCTAACTTCATGGAGGATATTGAGAACAGTGTCTGCTTCATCGATGATGGGATAGCCACTTTCACTTATAAGGGAGAGAATTTTCTGCATCAGTTTTAGCTCGACCGGGAATTCCTTCTTCTTGTCACTACCCCTGATATGTGCAGAACACTCCTCAATAAATTTGATCAGGAGACATTGAACGCTTTTGCTGGTCATAATCAGGCATTCTCGATTTTCACGAATCGCTTTCAATTCGTCATAAATTGCTTCAAGGCGTTCTTTTGTAAATTTTGTCTGTCGATCGAAGTGAAGAGCGCAGAGTGACTGTGAAAAGGATTGAAGAATTACTTGCGTATCCTGGGAGATGCTTTCAAAGAGAGGTTGAGGGACAATGAGCATGGAGAGTGTCTTACCGTTTGCACGCAGAAGTCCAAGAAGCGGGAGTAATACCTTGGACTTTCCAGATCCCATGATCATCTCCATCACAAGATTAGGCTCTCCCCCACTTAAAAACTTCTCTAACTTCTCCACCTGACATGGACGCATGGTGATGTTAGCAAAATACTCAAACACCAAATAGGCTGGACGTTTGAGAGGATCATACATTCGAGTCGCAAGCATCGTCTCAGCAAGCTGATTGACAAAATCACTGCGTTCTTCCGGCTTACATTCCTTTAAATTATGTAAACTCTCCTCAGCACGTGTTCTTTGTTGATCACGGGTAGCATGAAGGAGAAAGCATCCTACTTTTTCCGCCAACCGATTGAGATCGTCTTCTACTAAAGCCGGGTTTTTTTGCAAGAGCTGACCAAAGTCGTTGCGAGCAAATTGGATAATCAGCTCCTCAAGCGTGATCACTTTTCTCAATTTTCCCCATCTTTTGAGCTGGAATTGTGCAACCATTGCCGGCGTGTCGGGATCCTTATTTGCAAGGGCAAGGGTCTCTTTCTCTAGACGCTCAAGTGCTTCCTTGTCTTGCACTTTATCCTTTGACAGTACCTCATCGACTCTTTTTAAACCCTCTTCAGTAACAGTATAGAGAGGGGAAGATGGTTCCTCGGTATAAACTTTAAGATCTGCAACCAGGCGGTCGACTTCTCGATTTTGGACAGGGTCATTGCTATGACAAGAGTCTAGAAGTGAAGATAATTCACTAACATCTTTTTTGCCTTCCTGTGACACTTCTTTAAAACAGTCTTTACCATCTTCTGCTAATGCTGATAAAGTGGGAAGCGACACTTTAAGTTCTACAGGTGGTTCTACCGGCTGCTTTTTTTCGAGATGAAAGCCTTCTGGAATGCTTGTATCAGGTGATTGCTGAAAAATTTGTTCAGCAGGATGTTTGTCAAGCTGCTTTTTTGCTAGTGAGTACAACTGGGTTTTCCATTTATCACTTAGAGACGGATAGAGAGACGGATAGTAGGAATAGTCATTTTCATAGATAGGATCAGTAAAAACCGTCGGGTTTTCTAGGACGGCTTCGAAAAAATTAGCCATTCCGGCGTATCTTCCATTTTCAACTGTGCGAACAAAAGGCAAGGAGGCTTTAAGGCGTTGCCTTTCTTTATCACTTCCTTTTCTTGCCATCTCATAGAAATAGATAAAATGGCGATTCATTTCCACGTGAGGACGTGTCAAAAGAACGTCTACGGCCGGTTTTTCATCATAGTGGTCCCCGCTAAATCTATCGGGAATCGTAAAACCTTCAAGAGTTTTCACTTTTTCTACTTTAGCGGCCTTTGAAAGAGGGATTTCTATCGTTTGTGCTGCAACGGGATCTAGTTCTTTTAATCGTAAGAAATGAAGCACATGAAACCCCTTGCTCAAAAAAGCTTTTAGCAAAAGAAGCTCTTCTTCCGGTTGAAGCTTAAATACTGTGACGTTGTTGTATAGGTTTACGTAACGATCATAACGTTCCCTTATCGCTGAGATCTCTTTATCAGGAAGCTCCTGATGATTGGACAGACTGTTTTTGAAAAGAAGGTAACCAGCGTAAAGTTGCAAAATAGTACCATCACCGCTTTTATCACCTGTGATTTGATCGATTTTTGCGAGATCTTTTAAGATTTTTGCCTCTTGTGGTGTATAAGGACTTAGCTTAGTGCCGTATTTCTTCAGATAGTGTGCAGCCTCCTTATACTCTTGCGCTGCAGCCAAAACCTCTGCAAGATAAAGGTTGGCTTCCCTTGATTTGCAAAAGAGTTTGCCATTTTTCTGAACATCAAAAACATAATATTTTTGTGGATCTAGCTCTTCACACTTCAAACTGCGATCAAGTTCATAACGTGGTAGAAGAACCTCCTTTTTTTCAGGAGCTTTTAAGTCTTGGTGAGGAAGGATAAGTTTGCG
>JAAKFP010000178.1 GCA_011065005.1 Chlamydiota bacterium
CGTTTCGGTCGCAAGCTCCCTTCACTGCTGCCTGGGCTATCCACTTTCAGACCTTCGGCCCTTTGATTTTTCACATTTTTGGCTGGGGCCATCGTCCCAGAAATAGTGACCTGAATAGTTACAGAAAATAAGAATATCTTTTTTGCCGACAAGAGGAAATCATGATATCCAACGTAGCTGAAATGGCAGCCTCTTCATCTAAGCCCAATTAAAATCAGGTAAAAGGAACCAATTCGTGCCCGCGCCCGATTAATTTGTTGCCCTGAACGAGGGTTATCAACATTCTCTTGGCGCAAAAGAACATAGGGCTGGCAAAAAAATTTGGTGTACGCAGAGTAATCTGCGCTTTTCGATGTGGGAAGGCCTCTTTTACATGCACTGCTCGAGGAGCTCTCTTGCAGGAAAGGGCGTATGGTGCCTCTTACATCGCGTAGAAAGATCTTTTCGGATCGAAAAGCGCGGATTGCTCCGCGCACTCCAAGGACCTCGCTGCTTAATAGAATCCTCTATTTTCCTTATCCATTTCTAGCAACAGCTCCGTGGGGCTATACCGTTCGCCCTGGGTTTGCTGGAAATATTTCAATTTGCTGACAACATTTTTGATTCCGAGGCTATCAGCATATCGCAATACACCTCCACGAAAGGGTGGAAATCCGGTACCGAATATCATAGCAATGTCGAGATATCCCGGCTTTGTAACAATCTTCTCCTGAAGGCATCGTGCTGCTTCATTGATCATCGCCAGGACTACCCTTTCGACAATTTCCTCATCAGAAATTTTCGCTGCTTCTTCGCTTGATGTTATGATCTCCTGAACTTTGGGATTGGGTTTCTTGCTTTTCTTTTGATAGAGATAAAATCCTTTCCTGACTTTTTCTCCATACAATTCTTGTTCAACCATGACATCAAGAATATGGGGAACATGCATTCTGTCGGGATACGCACTTTCAAATCCCTTAAAAGCTTTTAGGTTAACGTCATTTCCAATTTTATCTGCTAGAACAAATGGCGCCATAGGCATTCCAAACTTGAGGAAAATCTTGTCTATGCGTTGCATATCGATTCCCTCATCAAGCATACGCATCGTCTCGACAAATCCCCTGGCAAAGATACGATTCACAAGGAAACCGGAGCAATCTCCAACAACGATTGGCATCTTTTTGATCCGCTTACACAGTTCCACAGCTGTGGCAACAGCCTCAGGGGAGGTTTTCTCACCGGCGACAATTTCCACAAGTGGCATTCTGCTAGGAGGATTAAAAAAGTGCATCCCAATCAACCGCTCAGGGTGTTGCATCACTGTTGCGAGCTCTTTAATGGTCAGAGAGGAAGTATTCGTGGCTACAATGGCATCCGGACGAATTTCCCCTTCAAGCTCTTGAAGGATTTTGTGCTTGAGGTCGATGTTTTCCACCGCTGCTTCGATGATTAAATCTAAATGCCGGAAGCCGGTATAGTCGATGGTTCCAGTGATGTTGTGAAATTTGAGGTTCGCTTGCCCCGGCTTAAGGCGTCGTATCTTCATCAATGTCTTATAGATATCCCAAGCAGCTTCATACCCCTTGCCGACAAACTCCCAGTTGATATCCTTCATCCTCACAGGGATGTCGCGATAACTCATCAACCATGAGATGCCGCTTCCCATCACACCTGCTCCCAATACCCCCACAGCATGGATCGGAAGAGCTGCCTTTTTTGTTTCAGGTAGTCCAGGATCTTTTTTCATTGCTTCACTGTTGAAAAAGATCTGGATCAAATAGTTTGCGATTTTGCTGTTCTTCTTCATGTTCTTGATGAACATGTCGAGTTCGACCTTCAAGCCTTTCTCTAAAGGAATCCCATACGTCTTCTTGACAACTTCAAGAGCAACAAGAGGTGCCGGATAGTCTCCCTTGGTTTTTTTTAGAATAGTTCTTTTCGACTGCCAGTACACGATATGACGTCCGATAAAGTTCTTCTCAAAAAGCAACGAAAACATCCCTTTTCTCTTTCTGCGGGATATGATTTCCCTTCTCCCCTTTTCCGTCAGACACATCCGAACAAATTCTTCTACCTTCTGTTCTTGGAACTCCCATGGAACAATGGCGTCAGCGAGTTTGATTTTCCACGCATTCATTGCTTTGACCGGTTTCCCCGTTAGAATTATTTTCAATCCTTCGGTAAGGCCGATCAGTTTGGGTAGTCGTTGTGTTCCCCCCCAGCCAGGGAAAATACCTAGAGAAGTTTCTGGAAGCCCAAGAGAAGTTCTTGGATGATCGGCAACAATACGGTAAGTACATGCAAGAGCTAACTCTAGCCCCCCTCCAAGGCACACTCCATTGATGACGGCGATTGTTGGAAAAGGGAGCTTTTCCAGTTTGCTAAAAACTTGATGTCCCTTTCCCAGCATCTCCCTTGCTCGATCCGGATCGTCAAAAAGGGAATCGAAACTTTTCAGATCTGCACCAGCAATAAAAATGCCCTCTTTTGCGCTTGTTATCAGCATGGCCTTGATATGCTTGTTGTCGACCAAGCCTTCCAGGATGCCATCCAGCTCGTCGAGGACTGGAATAGAAATCTTGTTGATCTTCTCACCCGGATAATCAAAAACGAGATGAGCGATCCCCTCTGGATCGATTGTTAGTTTAAATGATGAACTCATTATGCGACCTCCACAACTGCAGCTTCTCCCTGTCCCCCTCCAATACAGAGAGTAGCTATGCCTACATTTTTATTCCTTCGGTTTAACTCTTTTAGAAGAGTTAAGACTAACCGTGTTCCTGAAACGCCTATGGGGTGTCCAAGGGAGATTGCTCCCCCATTGACATTCAAACGCTCCCGACCGATCTCACCAAGGGCTTTATCTCTGCCAAGTTCTCTCTTTGAAAACTCATCGGAAGCAAAAGCTCTTTCGACAGAAATCATCTGTGAAGCAAAAGCTTCATTGACCTCGATAAGATCAATATCACTAAGCTGCATCCCTGTTTTAGCAAAGAGTTTTGAAACAGCAAAAACAGGACCGATCCCCATTCTGCTGGGTCCCAGGGCGGCGTAGCTATAGTCTCGAATATATCCCAGGGGTGCAAGTCCCAACTCTTTGGCTTTCGATTCTTTCATCAGTAACACTGCCGCGGCCCCATCGGTCACTTGGCTCGAATTCCCTGCAGTGACAGTTCCTGTAACGCGATCGAAGACAGGCTTCAGTCTGGCTAAGGCCTCCATACTACTATCATGGCGAACTCCGTCATCATTAATCTGCATGCCAAACGATGGCTTCCCGGGGATAGGAACGATTTCTTCAGCAAGTATCCCTTCATCCTGCGCTTTTGCAGAGCGCTGTTGACTCATCAAGGCGTATTCATCCTGCTCTTCACGCGTAATGTTAAATTCTCTGGAGAGAAGCTCAGCAACCTGCCCCATACTTAACCCACAAAGTGGGTCTGCAATACCGGGAATGTCAGGGATTAAATAGAAAAACCGAAAGGAAAACAAAAGCTTAAGTTTTTGTTTCCACGTTTTCGCTTTGGAAAAATGGCGCAGAAACTCTCGCATCTGCTTACGAAACAGAACGGGGAAGTTGCTCATCGATTCCGTACCACCGGCAATGATGATGTCAGCATCTCCCACAAGGATTTTGTTTGAAGCCGTTGCAATCGATTCGAGTCCCGATGCGCAGTTTCTGTTAACAGTAAATGCAGGAACCTTATCAGGAAGCCCACCTTTAACAGCAAGAACTCTGGTGACATTTGAAGCATGAGGCGGTTGTAATACATTTCCAAAGATGACCTCATCGATCTCTTCGGGGGATATATCAATACGAGCCATCAGTTCTTTTATGACAAAAGCTCCTAAATCGTCGGCTTGCCAATCACGAAAAACCCCACCCGCCTTGCAAAATGGAGTTCTAATCCCGTCAATAACAGCTATCCGTTCTTTCATGTAGTCTTCTCCCCATATATGTTACTCACAACATCTTGAAACTTTTGTAAGATGATATCTCTCTTAAGTTGAAGTGTTGGCGTCATCTCCCCCCCCTCAATGGTGGGAGCCTCTAGGATAAACCTATGTTTTACTACTCTTTCCCAAGAGTTAATTCTTTTGTTTATTTTTTCCAACAATTTTTCTATTTCTTCTACAACATAGGGAGATTTCAGGAACTCTTCATCGGAGAGATCTTCCATTTTCTGCTCTTTTTGGATTCTTTTTAGGGCACCCATGTCCGGAAATAACAGACATGAGGCATATTTCCTTTTCTCTCCGATCACCATTGCCATATCGATTAAAGGATTCTGGCAGAGCATATGTTCGATTCTGCTGGGGACAAGATATTCTCCGCTAGAGAGCTTAAACTGCTCTTTGACTCTGCCGATGAGCCTTACAAAACCTTCCTCATCGATAGCGCCCTTGTCACCTGTATGAAGCCACCCCTCTTCATCTATAGCTTCTTGCGTGGCACCAGGGTTACGGTAATACCCCTTCATCACTGTGGGTCCCCCAATGAGCACCTCATCTTTCTCCGCAAGCTTAACTTTTATTCCAGGTAAAGGTCTTCCAATGAAACCTAATTTGACCTTGCCCGGCGTATTGACTATTGGTGTCGACCCTTCTGTCAGCCCCCACCCTTCATAAATGGGAAAACCTGCATGAACATAGAAGTGGTTGAGCTCTTGATCTAAAGCTGCGCCACCACAGATAATCACTCGCCATTTACCTCCAAAGGTTCTACGTAATGGAGTATATACTAGAAGATTTGCAATAGGGCGAAGGATAAACCTCTTGAGAAGCGATTCGTTAGGATCTTTAGCAAGGTTAAACGCCCAAGTGGCCAGCCAACGTGTAAATCGATTCTTCACACTAGCAATTTTCGCCTCCATTGCCGAGAGTATCTTTTCAAGTACACGCGGCACTACAATCATTAAGCTCGGTTTAATCTCCCTACACACGGGCACCATCCTGCTGAGATCGTTCAAATAATATACACTAATTCCCCAGGCGATGAGTATTAAATTAATTTGCCGAGCGAACACATGGGCAAGGGGTAGAATGCTAAGGTAGGAATCTGATTTTCTCCAACCAAAGACAGGAAAACTGATCAGATGACACAAATTCTTATGTGTAATTTCTACTCCTTTTGGTATCCCGGTAGCTCCTGAGGTATAAATAATCGTTGCAACATCATCGCTATTGAGCTTATGCGCTAGTTCATCCCAAAGTTTGGGATTCTTCTCCCAGAACAGCTCACCCATTTGTAGAAATTCATGATATTTCATTGCCCCGGCAACGTCCCCTAAGTCATCAAGACCGATCACCTTTTCAAACAGGTTGCGGTGCTTATCATACAGATCCCATTGTTTTTCTCCCTGTACAAACAGGAAACGGATGTTGGCTTGCGCCACCTCATATATTAAGCTTTCGTCAGAAATTCGAGCGAAAAGAGGCACAGTAATCCCTCCTGCCATAATGATGGCAAAGTCTGCAATATTCCATTCTGGGGAAGATTTGGCGAGAATGCCAACCTTATCACCCCTTCTTAACCCAAAGCTGACCAGAGCATGTGTAAGACGCTTAAGATCAAAGATAAAGGATTCTGTGGAAATGTGTCTCCAATGATCATTTTCAAGGGAATTAAATGCCTTTGGATTAGAATAATTTTCCTCAATATGCTGAATCACCTCAGCAAACGTGTG
>JAAKFP010000179.1 GCA_011065005.1 Chlamydiota bacterium
TCGGGGCTACTATCCTAAACCCACTTCGTGGGTAGAAAAACAAGTTGCAATTTCTGATTAATTTTAAGTAGTAGGTGTCTCAGACTTGACTTTTTTTTTAACCTCTTGAAAAAGTTTCAAGAGTAAAGCGCCCGTTGTTAATGATCAAAAGAGCATGCCCATCCTTGGCATCGGGCAAATTGATATTCCACGGTTGTTTTAACCAGAACGTTTTGTCTGGGAGCGGTCCATTGATAAGATCTAGTGCAAGCCGAGCCTCCTCTGTTAGGTTTTGTTCCTCTTTTTTCACTTTTAGATTAAGCCACTCAAAAGCATCTTTTTCCTCTCTCACCGTATATTGATTCCAGACACATGTGTAGGGGGTCCCCATGTGTCCACTAACCCAAAATTTAGGTTTAAAATGGCTTATGAGACGAGCAAGTAAAGGCTCTTTACCTGGACTCACATGAGAGACAAAGATTGAAGGCTCCCCTTCTTGTCTGATCCGTTGATAAAGAGCTCCATATTGATGTAAGGTCGACCAAACTTTGCCACCTTGTCCTGAAAGAGGCTGACCAAACAATTTTCGTCCGGCGAGAAAATTTCCGCCAATTCCAAATAGTTGAAAACCATCCATTTCATACGTTTGATTTTCATCCAGAATCATTAGATTATTTATGGAATGACCACCTCGAAGTTTTTCGATGATGGCGATGTCTTCATGATTCCCCCATACCGTGTATATAGGGACAGAAAAACGCTTTTTCCCTGAACGGTATTCTGGAAAATCTCCCAACAAATGCTTTTTAAGGACAATTTCAATTAGCTCCTCTCTTGAAGTTTGCTGAGAAATGCTGTCTTTTGCCGGCGAATGGACGATCAACAATCTCAGTTCACGATTACTTAAACGTTCAACACTATCTGTATCATAAAAACCAAAGTCACCCGCATGAATCACCATCTGAGCATTGGTGCGTTCAACTAATTCATTAATAACGTCGAGTTTTCCATGAGTATCACTAATTAACAAGATACGTTGCATATTCAACAAAACTCCATGCGATTAATCCAATGTTTAAAATAGTCTTTCGTCCACTCGTCAATGATTACAGGGTTCTTTAAAAAAGGGATAACATCCTGTTTTGCCGTCTCAATATCAAGCATATCGATTCGCTCACTAACCAATCCGACCACCTGCTGAGGAGTCATTATTCCACTCTCGCTCCACTCGTTCAATTCCCGCATACAGGTGGTAAAGTAAGATAAATTTAAGGGAACTTCCTTGCTAATAAACCAGATAACATCATACCAATCTCTGCCCTTAACCCTATTTTTCCACGCTCTAAAAAGAGCTGCATGCAGTTTCGATGCGAAAAGATCCGACTTCACAACACTTGTGATTGAAACGGGAATGGGTTCTTTAATATATTGTTTCTCCACTTCAAAACCAAGCGTGGGATCCGTGTCCACCTCAATTTTGATTCGCATTAATTTCTCAGGATGCAATCCAAGTGTGTTCTCTTCACTCGGACTAATGCTCCAGATTTGATCAGCTGCGTTAATTTAGCTCTTGGCGACAGATAATCTCGTAGATGATACATGATAAAACCATAGTCAATCTCATTTGCTGGTGCATTCGTTCGAAGGACAACCATAGCAGGATCCATTCCTGGCCTTTCTCTTTTTATCATACTTCCTCAGATAGTATGTTTTTTCTATACTTACTATTCAATCATGAAGATAACAGACCGCAGAAGTTTTGTCAAATATGGATATTTAGTACATTTATTTCATACTTGCTGGTTAAATACAGATCAGTATCGACGGTTTCGACAATTACGCAAAGAGATTGCGAAGATCGAAAAAGAAATCAAGCAATTGCTAGACGACTATGAAAAAGAACTAGTCAACAAAACAAGAAAAGGGAGGTTATATTTGGATGTCTGGAATAGCTAATTCGGAAGAGAAAATGAGTTTTACTTCCGAAATCCATGATGGGAAGGTGATGAATGTTTGTTATAAGTGACTTATAAATAGAATACTACGAGGCATTAAAATCCAAAAAAACGAGGTCTCGAACTAGCGGAAAGTGAGGTGTAACGGATATCGATTCCGAGAAAAATTTCCATTTCTCTCTTGAGGAGTAATTATACACATCGTGAACGGCTGAACAAACGACTTATTCTTGCCACAATCATCGAAAGTGTTTTGTATAGAAGGTAGCCAAACCCCATGCCAAACAAAGCGTATACTGCTCCTTCTGCAGTCAGAGTTACGCCAAAGGAGTAGTCTGACAAAGTCATCTTAGCAATATCCATTTTAAGATCCTTGACAAATAGGAAAGGTCGCGTCCAGACAGTGGAATGAATAAGAGAGGTATAGGCGTGATCCAAATCATGAAAGCGTGAGATCATCGATTGCATGATCTCCCCTTGGGAGGTGAAATCGAGGTCTGCTTGGGATACGAATTTGTGAACATACTCTTGCAGGTTTTTCCCCGACTTTTCAGCAGCTTGCAGGATAACATTGATTTGCAGTTTCAACTCAGCAACGTGGCCCCCTAACCGCTGTGTATAATGTTGAAAAAAATTGGGTGCCTGGGAAAAGAGGAGAGCTCCTGCCACCACAAAGATTCTGTCGAGGAATCCACCAATCCACTTCAACATAGGATGCCTATTGTTTTATTTATTACCCTTTGGATACCACGAGAGCTTTTTCTTTTCCACCCGCATATTGCAATGCTTCGGGTAGTTTACTGTATTTTTGCCAAAAGCGCTCTGTTGCCGCTGCATCGGGTTGGATTTCTATCAACCGGTTACCTTCCACCCCATTTATTCGGAATATAGAATCCAACAACTCATATTCAAGGCCCCAAAAATCTGCTATAGGCCTAAAGCTCAGTTGATGTCTATTCTGAAACTCCTCATGAGGAAACATCCGGGAGAATATTTTACCTCCCCCATTGTTCACAACAACAATATTGACCTTAATGTTCGCTAATTGTTTCAGGATCCAGGGTCCTGCCAAATCGTAAAGAGCTGTCAAATCCCCCAGAATAGCCCAATTTTCTACATCTTCCTGACAAAGGCCTAGGAATGTCGAAATCTGTCCATCTATTCCATTTAGTCCTCGACTAGCAAAGATAGTATATTGTTGATCGTCATAGGCGGCTGCTAGATCCCACTCACGGATAGGCGAGCTATTGCCGAGATATACCATAGAATTTTTCGGGATTTGCTGGGACAGAGAATGGAAATAGCTTGGCTCTGCCAGAGGTTCCTCATGTAGTAATTGACATAAGGCCCGATGGCATGCTCGGTCAAATTCTAACCACTCCAAAGCATTTGATGTTTCAAATCGCTTCTGGTGATTATACATTCCCAAAAACTCGGAAAGGGAAGCCTGGATGATCGGACCCCAGCTCAATCCACTGAAAGGGAGATGACTTACGGAACAAACCTCAATTTGGTTCTTTTTACTCTCCAAATCACGCCAAGAACGAAATGTCGGAACACCTCCGATTCGAAGAATGCCATCAATCGGATACCCTGCATTCTTGGAATTCTCCCAAAGATTATGAATGTAGGAGATTCGTAGATGCCCCAACCGCGAATCTTCTCTAAGCCCTGAAACCCCTTCAAGATATACTGGAGCGTTGATTTTGCGTAAGAAGTCAACAACAGCTTCTCTATCCCTCTGTTTCAGAGTGCTGACAACAACGAGGGGATTTTTGACTTTCTCTATAAATCTATCCATTCTCTTTCATCTCTGCGTCTCTGCGCCTCTGCGTTTCATTTTATCCTCGTACCTCAACTCCTCTCCCCCCTCTCTTCTCTCCCCTCTTCGAAGCAAACGTTGAGGTGTGCTGGCGCAGAGAGATCCCACTGCTTTATTTTGCAGATTTCTGTCATCGCTAAGTCTTCAGAAAAAATGGTATACTTGCCGAAAAGACCCACCTGATCTGCAGACTGGGGGGCTCCACTTCCTCGGAAACGTCTTGGTCGATCTGCGGTGATGAGCAAGAGTGGCACTCCTGAGTAGTAGGCTTCCATCGTTGCTGGAAGGAGCTCTGCTGCTGCCGTCCCTGATGTTGTGAGGACAGCGACGGGTTTGTCGAGAGCTTTTGCCCTGCCGAGAGCGAAAAATGCTGCAGATCTCTCTTCAAACAGATGATACTGCTTTACTTTTGTGAGAAAACGCAGAGCTACCACAAAGGGAGCATTTCGCCCCCCTGGGCAGATACAGAATTCGGAGACTCCAGTTTTTCCAACTTCTTCAAGAACATGTCGGGCTAGCAGGCTATTCATAGGGCAAGGATATCTTTTATGGATTGAATTTTCAACTGAATCTCTGCCCATTCGGACTCTAGCACGCTTTGGGGAACGACTCCACAGCCCGCACCGATTTTGATTTCATCATGGGACCACTGGGCATTACGAATAGCAACATAGCATGCTGCTTTTCCGGTATCCGGACGATAGTACCCCACAGGTGCGCCGTAACGCCCGCGGTCGATTTTGTTTTGGCATTCCGCAAGCCATTTCATTCCCTGTTTTTTGGGGTAAGCACCAAGAGCTGGCGTCGGGTGTAAAGAACGAACAAGGGGTTCGAATTCTAGATTTTTCTCTGTTTCTACTACCATAGGAGTAAGAAAATGACAAAGAGTCGGTAGTTCCAAAATTTGGATTTTTTCTTGTCGCACCTCTCCAAAGGGTGATAAGGATTCCAGAATCCCTTGTACTACGAAATTGTGTTCATCGAGCATTTTGCTGTCTGTAGCAAACCCTTCCACCTCATCTTTGGAACAGGTTGCGGCGCATGCCATAGTAGAAATCGTCAATTTCTCGCCGTCATGATCCATGTTAAACAGCAACTCTGGTGTACCTCCGAGCATCCCTATTGATTGGTCCCAGAAGCCATAAACCATGGTCGGATTCTGTTTAGCATAAAGCAATAGATTCTTGAGGGATCGCTTAAGCCTACAATGACTCATCGTGCCTTCTGCTTTCTCAAATACGAAAGGGACTCCCTTTCGCAAAGTCCCCTGTGAAAATTGAGCTTGAAGATCGTAAAATGCCGACGAGAAATGTTCTTTTTCGTTATTTACCCAATTAAGCGGCTTATCTGGTGTATTCTCTGACAGGCTGAAAGAGCTTATTAGCTCATCTATAGAACACTCTCGGCAGACTTCATGGACAATCCATGGGGCTTGTGATGATAAAAAAAAGTCTGGAAAGAAAAATGCGGGGATGTCACTAGGCCTTTTCTGCCACTCTCGTTTCCCATATCCGATGAGGACTTTCTCCTCTTCTATACTTATGATAGCTCCGGTCTCTAAAAACTGTTCAACCCATGTTTCAGACACAAAAACTCCCTAAATTTCTTAACTTAAACCAATGATCTGTTTTGGTCTAGGAAGAAAAACGTAGCAAACGTTCAGACCCCCGCTCTACGTGTCTTGTACCTCGCACTTGGACGGGGCTATCTCGCTTGGTCCCCTAACGGGAACCCTAGAGATTGACATTTCATTCAAGGAGTGATTATCCTAGAAAACGCAATTGAAAACGATCTCTAAGCACAATCTTTTGGCCCACAACCGTTTACAATGGAGGGCCCCTTCACCGTATGGGAATGTGACCCTCCATTGTAAGCGGTTATGAACCAAAATCTTGCACTTATAG
>JAAKFP010000018.1 GCA_011065005.1 Chlamydiota bacterium
AACGCTTCGCGTGTAACCTCACGGTTACCCGCGCATGACTCGTGGCCGCTGTGTTTTGCTAAAACTTCAACGTATGGCTCTTTCATCCACAACTCCTTGCCGATTTTAATCGGCGCTTTCTCAAGCCTGACGTTCTGACATTTGTCAATTTGGGGACAAACTTGGGGGTTATTATGAAGGTTTATGTTGGGATTGATGTTTGAAATAGTTCAGCAAGAAGAATTTGGGAAAGCCAAACGGATCCTTCCTCCAGCCGCACTTCAATACGATTTTGCCCATCTTCTGTTTGATAAAAAATGATTGTAGCCTAGTCTCGATGGGCTTTCACAGGATAACAAGGATTTACAGGATAAATTTTCTTTTCATATCGTATATATCCTTCCCATCCTGTAACTTTTTGATGTCAAAATATATAAAAAATTCTTCATGCAATTTCCCTGGGTAAGATGTCAGGCCTGCAAGTCTGCAAGTTCAACTTGCAGGCCTGACACCTAATCTTATCGCATTGTTTGGAACAAACAATTTCCCACGAAGTGGGTAGAAAAACAAGTTGCAATTTCTGATTAATTTTAAGTAGATTGAGATCATCTCATCTTTCTCTTCAAGTTATTGGAACCGAATTAGCACAGACGACATCCGCCTAGCTTTACTCCCTCATGGTTTGAAGAAACACTCGTAGGGTTCAGACGAGACTTACTGACTTTTAAAAAAAATCAGTAAGACACGTCTGAACCCTACTCCTTTTAGATATTAGCGACACCGTCGCTTGGGGCTCCAAAAATTATGACGCTGCTATTTTTCAGCTTACTATCTTTTTCTGTAAGTGGTCTTCAATTTGTGCTTCCTTAAGCATCCATAAAGCTGGATTAATCATCTCCAAAGGTGAAATCAAACACTTCCAAGGTGTAGCGATGAGTGTTCGTAATCGGCACTCGCGAAGTTTTTTTAGATTTTCTTGACCTGGGTTTCTGTGAGTTTTGTAAGCTTGAAAAATCCAAAGGGCAAGGTTGTAAATGGTTTCAGCAATAATGCGAACGGAAAGAAGCACCGTTTTAATCAGCCCCAACACAATATGACTTGCTAACTGCCAGTTATCTTCAATATTTCTTAAATGAATCTGTTGAGCATTCAAATGGTGCAGTCGATTGTGTTCCACTTTAAGGAGTTTTTCGCGATTGAGTGGCACCTTGCTTAAAACGTTATCGCTTAGGTACTGTATTTTGTCTGCGGGGATTCGATTAATAAGCTGTTCATCGTTAAGAGCAGAAATTTGCGTTTGATGCGTATGTTTTAGCATGTTTTCCGAAAGATGAGCTAGCTGCTCCTGAGTCAACCTTTGGATCCTCCTAACATCTGAGTCATCAAATAATCTTATCTGGTCCTCAGTTAATGCAGAAATTCTCTCTAGAGCAAGTTTTCTAATTTGGTCAATATTATCTAATTCTTTTACCTGCGCATCAGACATCCCTGCAACTTGTTCAGTAGTTAAATGCTTCCACAGGGCCTTGGGAAGATGGTCAAACTGATCTTCAATCAATTGTTGAATTTTTTCAGTATCTGATGCTTCAAGTAAAGCAACTTGGGTGTTTGTTAGAAGAGACACTTTACCAGACGGGAGTTTTCTGATCTCCTTGATGCTGTCTAATTCTTTCACTTGATCATTTGTTAAACAAGAAAAGCAAGGCTCTGGAAGATGTTTAATTTGATGATTGTTAAGCCTTTGTATCAAACCCGCCTGCGCTGTAGTTAGCTTCCTTAAACCTAATTGCGCAATTCTATCGATTGTGCTTGCAGATCGTATTAACTTCATTCTTTCAACCGGAACATCTCCCCAAAGGCTAGTGGAAATACTTTCGATTTGTTCATCAGTAAGCACCTCTAAAAGATGTGCATGCCTTTCGGTTAAATCTTTTACCTTTGTTAAGAAGATTCTTTGAATGTGAGTCGTATCAGTCTTTTCATATAATGCTAATTGACTTGTAGAGAGAATATGAACTCTACTTGGAGAGAGCTTTCGTAATAACTGAACTGTGTTAAACTTTTGAACTTTCTCATCTTGAATTAGAGCAAAGGATTCATCACTTAGATACTGGAGAAGTTCCTGGGGTAAATTGTGAATTAAATCCGTATCTTCTGGAGGAATTTTCGCCACTTGGTCTTTTGTGATTTTATCTAGGAATTCCCGATTTCTTTCATATCTCATCTTAGAATTCAATTGATCTACCGTGAGCAAGGGAACTTTATCGAGAGGGAATGCTCTCAAAGCATTCAAACTTTTGATTTGGCTTAAGCGTTCAGGAGTCACATATTTCCACAGAGGTACGGGGATTTGAATAAGCGTGTCATCGTACAACATATTCACAAGGTGTATATGTTTTTCTGTCATACGTCTTGCCTGCTCTGCACTAAAAGATTCTACATACTCTCCATCCCGAGAGGTAAATTGCTCAAATTGATCTGGATCGAGCATCCACACCCTACCTTTTAATCTGCGCATCAAAGCGACGTCATTAATACGTCTAATCTGGTCCGGTATAATAGCCCTTAACCCTGCATTACCCTCCGAGTACTTCAATTGCATTAGCTTGTCTATATCCAATGCTTGGATCAAATTAGTGTCATCGGATGTTAATGATTGCAGCTGTTTATGGGTCAACGCATTTGCTTTCTCTTTAAGGTTCACTACTGTTCCGTGTTGAAACGCATCTAGGTTAGTTACAAAGGGAATCTTTTCCACTGGAAGAAGACGTATCAAAGTATCTCTCTGAATGAATTTTACCCTTTCCTCAGTCAGAACACCAAGTCGATCGGGGATTTGGACAAGACGAGATTCTTCTAAGGCATTGATAATCTCAACATCATCGTTAGTAAGACTTTCACACACCACTCTACTCATACCGTTTAAAATTTCCTCATCCTGGGCAGGATCAAGCATACGCATCTGTGGAAGCGTGAGATGCTTCATAGGATTGATCGGCAAGCGTCTAATCAACTCAGCGTCATTAATATTTCGGATCTGCTTTTCAGACAGCTGGTTCAAAGACTCCTCTTGCAAGTGAGGTATTTGATCCATCGTCAACACCTGAATGACGACTGTATCTTCTGCTGTCAGTGATCCGACTTGATCCCCGCTAAGTTGGTGAATTTGCTCTGTATCCTCCGCAGTGAATTTTACATACTGTGCATGATCAAGCTCTTGGATTTTATCTAGAGGGAGCTTGCGAAGAAGCGTTAAATCCTCGATTTTTTTGATTCTTTGAACAGAAAGCCTTGTTAAGATTTCAGCATCTAACTTCAAAATCTGTTCATCGAAAAGGTGTTCGGAAAACACAACTAATTCCTCACCATCAAGCTCCTTGAGCTGGCCCAAAGTAAGATGTGAAATCAACTTCTCCGGATTCTCCGCTTCCAAAAACCGCTTGAATTGTACGGGTTTTAGCCATTGAACTTGATCCGAAGTTACCGCTTGAATGTATTCAATTTTTTCCAGTGCCTGAACTTGTTCTTCAGAGTAATGTTTTACAAGCTCGGGGGTGAATTTTTCCAGCTCAAGAAGCTTTGCAATTAAATCTCTCCCTTCTTCAGGAAGGGTATCCGTTGCGGCTAACGTCTTCCACTGTGATTCTGAAATCGATGCAATAAACCGAGGAGAAATGCAGGCTACTTGAGCAGAGGTTTTCAATAAGTGTAAGTGATCTCGATCTACCTTTTCGATTTGATCCTTTGATGTGACAAAAGGGAACAGATTTGAAGGGATATAATTGATCTTTTCCAGAGGAACGCTTCCCACTTGCGAGCCCTGCAGGTAGTCATATTTTTCGGGATCTACATGGCAAACGAAATCGTTAGGTAGATAAGGGATATAGTTCTCATCGATATGGGGAATTTGCGCTTCAGAGATGAGTGACATGTGCCTTTCTTGAAGGAGATGAATTTTTTCTGGCTGGGTGAGCGCTTGAACCTGCTCTTTGGTCTCTAGAAATTGGATTTTTGCCTCGGGAAGCCAATTCACCTGTTCGAGCGTTACGTATTTCACCATCTTAGAACGGAGCCTTCGCACTTGCTTTTCATCCGTAAGATGTCGAACTTGATGCGACATGATGTATGGAACGAGTTTGGGGTTGATCACGGCGATTTCTTCAGGAGAAAGTTTGGCAATGCGCTGCTGCTCTTCCTCCTCCCGAATCCGTCGCCCTTCACAAACGAAGCTCGCCTGGCTTGTGCCAAACTCTTCATCGAAAGGATGGAAAAGCGGACTTTTTCCAAAAAGTTGTAACTGCTTGGCATATTTATTCGCACGAAGCTCCAAGAAGCGTAAAGAAACCTTCGTATCTCCTTCTTCGAGCATTGCTTCAGTCAACTGATCATGCTCTAAAAGGTAATCCACATGGCCATTAAAATAGTTGGCATACCAAAGGCCTTCTTGAAAACGTTCATGGAAGAGTTCGTCTTCTTCTGAAGGTAGGGCTTGGCCGCGAGATTCGATGAGATGACCGTGAGAGTTCATTAGCCACACATCTTGAGGTTTATCTTCTTCAATCCATTGGCGGAAAAAATTCACTTCCTTTTTAGAAAGGAACATGAATTGTAAGATTCCCTTTTCCCGATAGACTAAGATTTGCTCCACAGGTTTTTGTAGAGGATGAAAAACCGGAAGTGGCCTATTGGCTGTGAAAATAAAATTCTCTGAAGCCTGGATATACTCTGGAAAACAAAGTTCGTATTTATCTTCATACTTTTTGAACTCTTTTTTTCCTGATTCTCCATAGCCCTTCTCAATGATCTTTCTTAATGGCCCTGATCCTACTCCCTCTAAGTCCGAAACAGTGATTTCTTCTTTGTCTTTGGGCTTTTTCCATTCAACTTCTTTTCTTGGACTTGAATTAGATTTAAAACAATACGATTGTAGTTCTTGCTGCAGCTCTAGCTCGCTTTCAAAATCCGCCTCTTGTTGCCTCGGCTGCTCCATCTCCTGATTGATCTCAACTTGAGTCTCTGTAGGAAGTACGTTGCTAGAAAAAACAACTTTGGAAGGAAGAGATTTATCTCCTTGGATTTTTTCAAAGAGCTTTCCAAGTTTTTCCTCTACTTTTTTAATTGAGACTTGATTTTTCGTATTTAGCTCTTTAAACAACGTTAGTTGCCGACCCTTTATCCGTTCTAGTAGTTTTGTCGGATCAATTTCCCCCTCGATATAGCTGTATTGTTCATAAGGGTTGTCTTCAAACGTTGTGAATACAAATTTCTCAAAATCCTGAAAGATATCAATTGCAACAGTCGTATCTTCACTTTGGAGAGCTGCATCAATCACAGCCGAGCGCATGATTTCCAGAATTTCTTCTTTGTAGGCCCGAAAGGTTTGCCTTGCTTTTTGAATCGCTTGATTTTTTATCGAACTTTTTAGAATCCCTCTTACTGTTTTTCCCCCATCAATCAACGTGAGAGCCGTTTTCTCGAGAACGACAAAGTCTACATTTTGCCCTAAAAAGTATTCTCGTGCACGGAGCATTCCCTGTAACAAACCACGAATAAGAATGTTTTGAGGATCAATAGTAATCAAGTTGATTGCTTCAGGAATTTCAGGAATGTCGGTTCCGGTTGTTCTGAGCTCATCATGGAAAATAAAGATTTTCTCATGAGGAATTCCATACTTGGTGATCTCTTCAAGGGAAGAATTCTCAAGAAGAAGAGGCTTTTCTGTACCCTTTTTCAAGAGAGCAAACTTTTCTTGGTGAGTTTTCGGATGGCGATAGAGGAAAAGAACCGCCTCAATCTCTTTTGATCGATCGAAGAATGTTAAAATTTCCTTAGCTACAGTTAAGGTATCATAGCGCTTTAGCAATCCTCCAACATCTGTAATCGCCCGAATGCGTTCTTTCTGAGGATGTTTTTCGAAAACCTCTTTAAGCAGGGTTTGCACTTCATCACTGCTGATTTGATAGATATTGGTTTTCAGCTTTTCGTTTTTCTCCAAAAAACGCTCTAGAAGGACAGTGATAATTTTACCTTCTGTCCCTTCATCTCTCAATATATGCTGCAAATGCATATGGTAGGTAGACGCATTCCAAATGGTGCCTGAATCAGCAAGGGACTTCCAAAGTTGCTCAACTACAGCCAACGAATTACTCGACAAGATCTTAGAGTAGTAAACAGCGTGGTAGTTAGCTGTTTCTTGTTCGAATAAAAGACGTTTTCCAATGCTTGCATTGACATTTTTTACAGCTTCCCGAAGATATTTCTCTTCTTCAATTTTATCGAGAGGAACTCTTGTAAGAGCCAAAAATTCTTTCGCTTCAGCTGTCTTGTCAAAGAGTTCATTGTGTTTCTTTGCATAAAAATTCGCCGCTTCCGTCATCTCTTTTCCGAGCAGAAGCACTTGCTCTAAGGAAACGCCACTACTAAGGACAGTTTGAAAGTGATAACAAAGAAGCTCATAAATGTATCCAAACTCCGTCGTGGCTGGTGTCCCCACCCCTAGATAGGGAACCACTTTTCCTGCAGTCTGCTTAAGCTGCTCTTTATTGGCAGGAGCACGTCCATAAGAACGATTGTCACTTTTCGATAAGGTTAAGGGTAAAACAGTCAGCAAAATCTGCTTTGACAACGCGATCAAATCCCCAGCATTTTTCTGTTTTGCTCCCTTCCCTTTTCCAAAAATAAAATGCAAGAGTTTCAAAAACGCAACATCGTTCCTTTCTCCTTCGGAGAAACCCCTCGGGACATCTTGCGATTCTAGAACAATTTCTTCTACACGCTTTGGAATTTTATTCTCAAAAAATCTTTGGCATGATTCACGCAATTCTTTTGTGTCGAGACGAAACACTTTTTGCTGAGTCTCTACTAATTGTTTGGCAAGTTGAGGGAGCACTTTTGACTTATACGTATCAAGACTGATATCCGCCTGTTGATTGTGATTGATTCCCACAATGGGTTCAATCATTGAATCGGTAGCCAAAATCTGATAAATGCTTTTGACGAGGGCTATACGCTCTTGGTTGACGTGCTTTTTTAAACCCTTTGGAAAGTGCACCCCTAAAAGAATGCTCAAGTTGATATCCACTTCATCAAAAACTCCCAAGCAGTCAGATTGAATGAAACGCAAAATATCGATCATTGTACTGATGCGCCCGTATAAATTACGTCCCTCATCGACCACTTCACATAAATGATAGTCCGCAACGGTCGACTCCAGTTCAAGCTGCAAAGATTGGAGCATCGGAGTAGGCATAATGATGGGGTTTTTGACCTGTTTGGCTTTCCGAAACGTCTTTAAAATATGCTTTAAAACCTCAATCGACCCCATTTGTTGACGGGTATAGACAACGGGAACGATATCTTTTCCAAAACGCGACTTTTGAAAATGTTTCAAATTGCCCAGCACCGAAGAATACTGGGAATGGTGACAAAGGAATAAGGGGACTTTACCCTCATCACTAATCATTTCCAGAAGAATGGATAAAATGACACTTGTCTTGCCGCCACCCATGATGAGCTGAAAGACAACACCTAAGACCGCATCCCCCTCAGAGGTGTTAAATAATTTACCAAAGACATCTCGAATGATCTTTGCCTGGATAGGGCGAATAGTTAAACCACTTAAAAATTCGAATAAAAGAACCTGGGGACTATCGAGAGGGTCATAAGTTCGCTCTGCTGCCAAGCTTTGCGTTCCTTTTTTCCAAAATCCTTGAATCTCTGGACAATCTAGGGGTTTCCCCTCTTTAAGAATTTTTTGAATTTCGTGAAGATTTGTCAAAAACGTATTTACTTGCCTGTTCGCTGTTTCCTGGATCAAATAATGGATAATCGTTAAGCGTAGCTCATCTGCTTGTGCGTTGGTTAAGTGCTGATTTAACCGCTTGAGTGAAGACCTATACTCATTGACGCCTCCTGTAGCCACAGCTTTTAGACACTCCATTAAGGTAGGTGAGATCATAGCTCGCCCTTCTTGAAGGGAAAAATTTAAGAGGCGTGCTTTTTCATCTGTGGGTCTTGCAAAGATTATCCTTGTGATGAGTTGTTTGAGATTTTCGCTCAGTGTCGTGAAATTCTTTTGGACATCCTCAAACGTTTCCACCAAAGTATCTATCTGTTCTTTACTTTTGAGTTGATATTCCTGATTTGCTTCATCATTGATTTTTTCAATCCCTTTTTCATATTCATGCTCATAGATAGCGCTCTCTTGCATGATAATGTCTTTATAAGGCATCTCCTCTGGAGAAAGATCCCCTTCACCAAGTGTTAACTCTCCAGGCTTGTAAGTTCTTAAATTTGGATCGTGTACAGGCTGTAAACACTCTTCGCGTAAGCCCCGCAAAAGCGCATCAGGTTGGTGCTTTTGCAGGTCTATAGGAGAGCTGGAGCGAAGGGGAGATGGATCTCCGAAGTCGATGGTTTGATGGAGTCCCCCTTGAAGAGAGAATCCTTTAACACTTCCCACTCCAAAGACTTCAGGGACAAGAGAAGTTATTTCCTTATTTCCATAAATACTATACCTACTGCGCGAACCGGAATCTCTTTTTTGTTGGAATTGTTTACAAAGAGTTTTCCAAAAAGAAATTTTTTGGAACTCATGAGAACCTCTGCTGGGAGGCTCAGAGGGATAACGTTCAATATAGGCGACATGTAGTAGTTCAAGCTCCCACCCTTTGGGATAGACTGTTTGCAATAGATAGATGAGTTCCTGCTTTTCCTCATAAGATCCTTTTTTTAAAGTGCGAAAGTCATGCGAAAATCTCTCTGTGGGATAGGGTAGCAAGGGGAAAATCGCGGGAACATCCACCGGATCGCTTAATGCCTTTAAAATTGCATCTTTATCATAATAATCGTGATTTGGATCTGGCACACTATAACATTCGTGGTCTACGTCCGTATGCCGCCAATCATTGACGACAGCCCCTCTCGGTTTGGGAAGAGTATATCGATCATAAGGATCGTTTCGAGTTAAATTCTTCCCCTCACGATTTTTAGAAAGAGTTTTCTTGAGATATTCCCTCCTTGCATCTTTGGGATTTAAATATTCTAATTCAAGATGGGGATCAATCAACAATCTTTGATCGACATTTTGCCACCCGTGGAGGTACATGGAATAAAACTCTGAAAAAGAATTTTTGGAACCAAAGATCGTTTTGTTACTTTCAAAGGGATAGATAATCCGATAAAGAATGTAGGCTTGAAGTCTTATTGAAAGGGCGTCAGGTGCATTATCATTTGGCATGCCATAGGGGATATAGAAAATACGCGTGAGAAAATTTTTAGCTTCTTGAGAAAGCTTTTCATTAATCGTGATCTGATTCAGGAAATGATAAGCTTTGAGATAATTTTTCTGATTTAGAAATAAACTGGCTAAAAACAACTTACCTGATGGTGAATCAACACGTAGATGTTCCCCTTCCACATCAATTTCAAAATAGGTTTGGGTCGCATGCATAGGCTTCTGTAACATAGGCTCATTTAACTTGATGGATGGAAGGCAAAGAGATAGATGACGCTCGAAGCCATTGACACCTCCAATCCTTACATTGGGAACGATTATTTTTTTGTGGCCTGTTTTAACATGTTGGAGGGTGAGATAGTTTTTACAGTAGTCTAAAAGACCGGGGATAGGTGCTACCAGTGCGTAGTTTGGGTTGAGGCAATACACCCACGCTTTTTTTTCTTTAGAATGAGTGAATTCCAAAGAATCTCCAATGCTTGTTTCATAGCGTGGAAAAACTAAGGAATGCCTTTTCCCTTCAGAGTGAAATAAACGAATAAATCCCAACTCTTCAAAGCGCGTTAAGTGCTGAAAATTTGGATAATCTATAGTCATTCCTTGTTCAACCGCCCCGGCCTTATTATCTCGTATAATCCCCTCTTCCTTCCACTCTGCTTTATTTTGCCCCGTAGTTAAATCGTCAAAAAGAATGTGTTGATGAGAGGGATCGAGTGGAGCCCAATGACTATAGTCAGCAATCCAGGTAGGGGGCAACAAGCTCGATAAGTCATCGTAGGGCAAATACATATACCACTGCCCCTTAATTTTCCTCTGGATTCCGTTCGTAGAATCCCCATTAACAATCCGCATCTGACCATAAATGGTATCGTTAAAAAACAAAGTCCTTCCCATTTGACAGACAGATAAGTCGCGATCTTTGAATAGGCGTATTGGATGACCCGAGGAATAAATTTCTCCCAGTTGTACAATACCAAACTGATTGCGAATGGCCCCTGTAGAGAGATTGATTTCCCAAAATTCTCCTTCTGACTCTTCATAGCGACACAAAGGGAATTTGTCTTTTTCCCAAAGGGTTTCCATATCGCGCACATCTTGAGACAGCCCCTGATACGCAAGAACCTCTTTGCAAATTAGGCTGGCAATATCGGATCCAGACAGCATTCTTTTTTTAAGGTCTAATGACAATAAATTCATCCACCGTTGGATGTGGAAAATCTGGAGTTTATCTTTTCCAATAGAATCCATTTTAAACTGCATTGTTTGCAGATAACACCAGCTGCAGTAAATGACGACCCAATCGTCATCCGTGAGATCGGAAACATCGTATGAGAGATAATGCGCGATTCGATGCACATGTAAAGCCTTGCGTTCAGAGATAGAGTTAGATTTAAGGGCAAGCCACTCCCCAAGCATCTCTTTTTCATCATCGATCAGAGGAGGTGGCAGTGATCCATGAACCTCCTTGTAGATCCTTGTGAGTTTTTGGGAAAAACGGACGTAAAAAAGTGCACCTTCTAGCTTAGGAATCTTCCCTGGACGGATGCGGTAATGGTCACGGATCCCCTGTTCAACAAATTCTTGGCAAAACGCCCAAAAACCCGTTTCATTTTTTCGGATTTCTTCCAGTAATGGAGCGGATTCTTCTCCCGAGCTATCGACAGTGGGCTTAAAAAGGTAAGCATCGACCAATTCACGCGAATTTTTATCAAAGACGAAGTCGGATTCACGCATCAAGTAATCTAACAAGGCATGTGACTGGATCACCGGCTCTGTGAAGGCGGGAAGTAAGCGTTGATCTCTTTCAGAGAGTTTACTTTCATTTTCTAGGCGACATAGCGTCATGTTTTGATCGGGAACCCCTTTCGGACCTTTGAGTCGAAAAAACTCTTGTTCGTTATCGACAATGGTCGTTCTATTCGAAAAAAAATAACCACTGGAAATTTCCATTCCAAACACACTACGTCCTGTGTTGAGAAAAGAAGAGCCATAACTACTCCCCCAGTGGCGATGGTGTGTATAGTAAGCACATGCTCCATTTTTTTTATCAATTTCCATGTATTCTTGGCCTGAAAAATTCGATTTCCCTGCACCCATTAAGGCATACATTTGAAGAGCCATCGCCTTTAATGGAGGAATAAATTCAAAACCATTTTTCCGTAATAAAATATGTTCGCTAAATCCTGAAAATTCAAGGAGTAGAGGGATCAGTGACTTGAGAGTGCCGTTAACGCGAACTTTAAAATAATCCCGATCTTGTCTTAGCCAAGACTCTACAGCCTTTTGAATAGGTTCATTCCTCCCAACGATCCGTTTATACAAGACAATGTCGGGATGGTTCTCGATTTTATCTTCGATCACATTGAGAGTATGAAAACAAAATAGTTCGCTGGAGGCTTTATGGTTTTTAAAATATACCAACAGCTCCTGTCGCTTCTCCCAATCAGCAACCGTGTCAAAGATAAAGTAGCGATCTTTTTGAATCAGGTTTTGGAAACATGCAAAATCAATAGAAAAGTCTCTTAAAACATCTCCTTGAGGGGATTTTTTTGCGCACTCGAAAGCCATGACAAGCAGGGAAATATGTGTATGCAATGACCGCGCCACCCCCAAGTTTTCCCACTTTCCCGCTTTTTCTCGATAATAACAGGCAAGAGTATACAACTTCTCTACTGCTTGCAGAGCGTCGGTATCACGCACTCCATCCCAAAATGCGTCCTTTTCGAAACGTAAGGGAAGGTGTTTCACAACCTCTTCAATGTAGGTCATCACTACATGCTCGGAAGAACATTCGACAAGACTTTTCGTTCGATCAAGATGCATGTCAAGAAATGTAATGATTCTGTCAGGTTCTGGAGTCTCAATCTCTAATAAGGGCGGTGTCTGGATGCTTTTATCTATTAACTCTTTTTCGAGAGCCTTTCGAGCCTTTTCTAGGTGAGATAGCCGTTCTTCATGTTTAGCCTTTTGCTGTTCACCGTGTCCTGGATTGACCGCCTCGGTAATTGCTTCTGCAGGATTTTGCTCCGGATGAAGTATTTGCTTTTCTTCACACCCCAGTTTGCTCAGCAAATCCTTTGCAGTGGCAGCCCCTTGTTGTAACAAAGTCTTTTCCAGATAGGGATAGTCTTGGTTGGTATACTTCCCCACCAACCGGAGAAAGTTTTGAGCTGCTCGCCCTAACTGGAAGTAGTTAGCATCCCTTTCCTTCGCCGGCAAAGATTGAGTATACTGATACATGGCTTGAAGGGAGACAAATTTAGACCAAAACATCAACGTTTTATAACACTTAAAGCCATCATTTTGAGACTGACGCTGCTGGACAAGTAGTCCCAACACGAGAGCGTTTAACGACCGCCAACAGCAAATTCCTGACCGCTGAGCTGTAAGAAAATGCACAAGGTATCTTGGAGGCTCCACAATGTACTGTTCAAGGTGCTGAAAAACACGGGCAATATGCGCATTAGATGTACTTTGATATTTTTGATCTTTTCCACTAAAAGAGTAGCCATACTGGTTGAATTGATCGGGATTCCAGATTAACCAAATCCGCAAACCAATTAAGTTTTTAATGAACCCTGTGCAAATCTTGTCTTTCGAATCAGCAAAAAATAGTCCCCTTACAGGAACATCTTTGTAAACCATACAATGTTGCACGATCTTTTTGTTAGCTGTAAGCAAGCCTCCCTGTGATTCTTCAGAACCTTGCTGAACGTTGTACACATAGATGGTAAATCGAGATGACGAAGTTCTTTGGAATTGATAATACATCGCATGCCCCGGAGTGCCATGATAACCTCCAGTCACCAGGTAACTTTCATTAACAGGTAAATCCCAAATCTTATTTGCTGCCTTCATAGCGAAGTCGCTTAAGCCTCTTTCCTGCGCATGCGATCTAAGTCCGATTAATTCTTGAAATTCCGTTTCATAGCGATGCAACTGCTCAATTGGCTTTGATAGAGCCTCCAAAAATGGAAGCGATGCATGGGTTTGAAGATGCTTCACTAAATGAGATAAATAGGAAACAGCCTGGTGTGGTTGCAATCCTTCATACCCGCTATTATTAGCTGAATCATCCAAGTGGATATGTGCGAAGAGTTTTTCTGCTTTAAAACAATCTAAGATTTCTTTAGGAACGCTCGCCTCTAGCTGGGATTGCGCTATAAGAGTTGACAGTTCTTGAGACTCAAGCCTCTCTTCCTGCGCTGCCGCTTTAGCAACCTGTTCTGCCCCTGAATTAAAGGCATCAACCTGCTCTAATAGTTCAACACTTGAACTTGGTACTTTCTGAATTTTCATAAAAAAAAATTAAAATATTATCTACATTTATGTATTTATATCTGGTTGATTCTACCTATCCCTTCTACTGAATTCAATGTTTAAAATAATGATTGTGACCTAATCTCGCCCCCCTTTTACAGGATAACAGGATAACTACGAAAGTTGTGGATATACACATCGCAATCGTTCAGACAGCACATCCTAAAAGGGTGAATATGGCCTAGCGCAAAAAAATCTTTGGAGTGCGCAGAGGCATCTGCACTTTTCGATGTGGAAAGATCTTTCTTTGATTGCAATCTTGTTCCATCCCCCTTTTGTAAAAGAGAATTCTCTTGCGAATCATGTGTTTGTTATGGATTACAAAGATAAAAAGCTATGGAAGCAAAATCCCGTTAGATCCCTTCACAGCACACTCTAAAGCCATGTCTCATTCATCTAGTCGGCCTTTTTCTAAAAATATTTAACAGTTTCAACCCCAAAAACTGACATTTTTTC
>JAAKFP010000180.1 GCA_011065005.1 Chlamydiota bacterium
CACAACCGCTTACAATGGAGGGCCCCTTCACCGTATGGGAATGTGACCCTCCATTGTAAGCGGTTATGAACCAAAATCTTGCACTTATAGATCATTTTCAACTGCGTTTTCTAGGATTATATTATCATATGACATATTTTCTTTATGGTGAAAAAGGAAATTTGTTATTTATAGATGTGAGGGATAAAAAAATGCCTACAGTAGTTTTTGACTTCGATTCGACGCTAATTTCTTGTGAGAGCCTAGAAAAGATCCTAGAGAAGAAACTGGACGACCAACCGGACAAAACAGACAAAATTCGAAGAATTACCGAAGAGGGAATACGGGGAAAAATACCCTTTTCTGAATCTCTGGCTCAACGACTTAAGATTGCAGCACCCTCTCGTCAAGATGCTATCGAATTTGGTAAGGAAGCATATCGATGGCTAACGAAGGGGATTGAAGAACTCATTTTAAGTTTAAGGGCACAAGGAGTGGATATTTGGGTGGTCAGCGGTGGAATTCAAGAATCTTTAGTCCCTTTAGGAAAAAAGCTGCAGTTGCCGGAGGGGCACATTCAGGGAGTAAAACTGCTGTGGGACGAAGAAGGGAAGTTTTTGGGAATCGACGATGCAGATCCTTTTAGTCGATCAAAGCTCGAGGGAGTACGAAAGTTAGCAAAAAATTGGAGCGCACCAAAGATCGTTGTTGGAGATTCCATGTCCGATTATCTCCTCTATCAGGAAGGCATTGTAGAACATTTTATCTTGTTCACCCAGCATTTTAGATGCCAGGAAGTGTTAGATAAAGGAGCTCAGGAGGCGCAAAACATTTCTCAGCTAGAACAAATTATACAGGGGATACTGAAAAACCATGCCAATCGATAAAACAAAAATGAAAGTCCTTCTCTTGGAGGGTGTTGACAAAAGTGCTGCAGAAGTATTTCAGAAAAATGGCTATACCAACATTGAAACCATCTCTTCGGCAATTAATGACGAAACTCTCATTGAAAAACTTCAAGATACCACCCTCCTAGGGATTCGTTCTCGAACAAACCTCAACGAGGAGCTCATTTCTCAAGCTCCAAACCTCCTGGCGATAGGCTGTTACTGTATTGGAACAAATCAGGTCGCCCTACAACAAGCAGCCCTTAAAGGGGTTCCTGTATTCAATGCCCCTCACTCCAATACCCGATCCGTTGCTGAGCTCGTCATCGGCCTAACAATTATGCTCATGCGAAATGTATTTCCCAAAAATGCCGCCGCCCATGAAGGGAAATGGCTGAAAGACGCAAAAGCAAGCCATGAAGTAAGAGGGAAAGTGATCGGCATCGTGGGCTATGGACATATTGGGTCGCAGGTTTCCGTTCTCGCTGAATCCTTTGGAATGCAGGTGGTCTATTACGACATTTTCACAAAGTTACCCCTCGGAAATGCAAAACCACTAGGAAGCTTAGAGGAGCTATTAAAAGTCTCCGATATCGTCACTCTTCACGTTCCCGAAGCTCGCGACACAAAGAACATGATGAATCAGGAACATCTAAATATGATGAAAGAGGGCTCCTGTCTTATCAATGCAAGTCGAGGATCTGTTGTGGATATCACTGCATTAAAAGAATGCATGGACAAGGGCAAGATCAAAGCCGCCGCTCTCGATGTTTTCCCTCAAGAACCAGAAAACGCCTCGAATATTTTTGAAAGCCCCATGAGAGGAAAACCTAATGTGATACTAACCCCTCACATCGCAGGGTCAACACTTGAAGCACAACGAAATATCGGAATCGAAGTGAGCCAGAAGTTGATCTACTACAGCGATAGAGGAAGCACAGAGGGTGCCGTGAACTTCCCTGCAATCAATCTTCCCCTCCATATAGGGATGCACAGAATTTTACATATCCACCAGAACATCCCCGGAATGTTGCAACAGATCAACAAAGCTATAGCAGATGAAAAAAGCAACGTTCAAAGTCAGTACCTTTTAACAAACCAAGAGGTCGGATATGTTGTTCTAGACATAGAAAACAAAGTTTCTGATAATTTACGTAAGACTCTGCGAAATATAGAGGGAACAATCCGAATGAGGGTTCTGTATTAACAATAAGATGCGTAAAAAAATTATCCTTTCTCTTTTCTGTCTCTCCTTTTTGTTCTATTTCCAGATAGAACGCTTACATTCGATCGAAAACAGTTCGACAGTGACATATCCTGTAGGAGAATTAGGAGAAAAATGGGTATTCCCTAGCGATCACCTTCCCGTTGGGGCAACCATTGGAAACATACATCTTGCTGCGTGGAATACACTCAACACGCGCTATATCTATCATATCCTAACAAACCAACAAGGTTTACGAGAAAGTTTAATCGTCTCCACAAATATACCCACTGAAGAAAATAAAACCCTCACTGTCCGAGAAAACTTAATTGTCGATCAAATCCTTGAGATGATCGACCATCCAAAACACCCAAGATCCCTCATAGCTATTCAGGAGACAGGGCTCGATTTATTTGAAGAACTAAAAAAGCGATTGCCAAAACATATGATCACCGTGACAGCCTATCCAGGTGGTCTTGGATGCGGTGATATCTTTATCTACGATTCCACAATCTTTGAATGGGTCTCTTTACGTTCAGGACTCTATCAAGCACGACCATGTAATGCTTACATGACACTCACTTTACTAGAAAAACAAACAAGCATTCTTTACCACTTTGTTCAATCTCACGTTCCAGCAGCACTCGGTATTTCTGGGCCGGCTAGGAGAGAACTCGCTGGAGAAATCATAGGAAACTTTGATGCAAGCGCTATCACCGTTGTTATGGGAGATATGAACCGCTCACCAGATTTCTTTATTCAGGATTTAAAAGTGGCAGCAGAAGAGGAAGGTCTTGATTGCCAACCATTTGCCAACCTTTGGATTCCCTATCCAACACACATCGACACTCACCGTAGAGCCAGCTGGATTGATAACCTCTTTCTTTATAACCCTTTTGACGAAATCCCAGTCCATATAGAAAGAGAGGCAAACCATTTTTTCTCCAACTTCCATCCCATTATGGAACTTCTGGCCTCTTTGCGATCCTACCCCTTACAAGTTACCTTCGAACTATGGTGCAAACTCAAAATGCATAATTTTGCAGTTTTATTCGGCGCCCCCTATTCAGGGAAAACAGAACAAATGCTCTTAGCACTGCAAGATACACATGTTGAAACTTTTGATCTAAAAAATCGCTTTCTCGACCATTACTACACCACTCATAACATCGTAGACCCCGAGGAAAGATCAAAAATACGCATGCTCTATCAGTCCGAGGATTCCTTTAAAAAACTTGAACAGGAATGGCTTTCTAAACACCAAAAGTCTCTTACAAACGAGTTGCTTGCTTCACCTGCTACCATTGTCGTTTTTGATGAGTTTGATCTGACCCATGGTTCAGAACTAAACCCCGAGAAACTTGCGACAGTGTTGACGATTGTTCAAATGGCAAAAAGGGTCAAAGAAGAAAATAAACAAGTCATTTTACTCGTCCATAATGTTGGAATAAAATCCTCTAAACTCTGGCAGCAGCTTGCTGAAGACTTCTCCCTACACAAAGAAGACATCATTACAACGAAATATCTTTCTGAAAACGAAGAGAAATACCTACTAAAACATACACTATTAACTCCTGCAGAAGCTGAAAAATTTATGTATTGGACTCAAGGGAATCCAGCGGCATATTTGACAGTTCTTACCTACCTGATTGATAAACAAAAGAATGAGGAAGAGAAGGAACTTTCGTGGGAAACACTCAGAAACAATGCCATCCACAATGTTAAAAAAATCTGGAAAAAAGTAAAAACTGCTGAGAATTCAATAGCTTTTAGTGCTTTAAGCCGAATTGCACAAGAGGGAGGCGGTATCATTGAATTGAATAGTCTCCCCGACTCCGAACAGTTGATCCATACCGGTCTAGTAGGTATGAAGCAGGACAAACTTGTGATGCCCCCCTTAGTGATTGAAGTGGTCAACAGTTTTCCATGAAGAAAAGCCTGAAGAAAAACCTTTCCAAAAGTATGAGGAATTGCTATACATCTATTTTAATTTTAAAGCAAACTCATTAACTATTTTTTCTAAAGGAGACAGTTACATGGAAAAATGGAGAAACAAACTTAGTCTTGCCATTTTGAGCTTTGGACTAATGGCATTAACACCAAATTTTGCAAGTGCACAATACTATGACTCTTGCTGCGAACCCTACTATAACTCTTGCTGCGATCCCTGTGAGTGGGACCCGTGCGCTTGTAGGGAATTTGAAGTTGGCGTAGATTTTCTGTACTGGAAACCCTACGTCGATAACCTTAACTACGGTGTCATCTATGATAGAGATCGAGCAAAATTTAAGAAAATGTGCCCCGATTGGGAGCCCGGCGTCAGAGTGATGCTAGCTTCTCCCAACGCTTACTGTGGTTGGGAATTGCGTGGCTCTTGGACTTATATCGAGTCCGATGACTCCTCACAGACAAAAGCTGGAGAGGAAGAGTGGGTGACCAGTCCATTGATACATAATGCAATGATATTGGAACTGGGCGAAGAAGCAGATCTTTTCAAAAAAGTGGAAGGGTCTTGGAATGCTAGATATCACGAATGGGATATCTTGGCTTCCTACAATATCTCTTGCAAAGAGTGTCACTTTTTCCAACCGTTTTTTGGTGTGGCGGGCATTTTCTTAGATCAAGATCTAAAGGTTGAGGCTAGCGGTACAATAAGTGACATTACATCTGAAGCCAAGGTCAAATGGGATTCTGAATATTGGGGTGTTGGACTCCGTGCAGGAACTCATTATGAATATCATTTTTCGAATTGTATGCGGTTTTTTGCTAATGCGTACGGAACAATCCTTGCTGGAGAAGCGACAATTAAAAATGATCAATTTATTGAACAAATAAGTGGTACAGGCGAGAACATCGTGGAAAGAGGATTCAAAGATAGCGAAAATTGCCACCAGATGGTGCCTGGATATCACCTCGCCACTGGTTTTATCTATGATACTTGCTGGTGTAATTGGGATTTCTCGTTCCGACTCGGATACGAGTTCATGAATTGGCATAACATCCCCAATCATCGAGTTTTTTCCGGTGATGATTTAAATGCTGGAATTGGGCATTCTTCATCAGAAACTACCAGAACACTTGGATTCCATGGTCTATTAGCAGGTCTCTCTGTCGGCTTCTAAGACTAGAAAATTCAAATTCAAAAGATATTGAGCCGCTCAAGTTTTTTGAGCGGCTTTTTTATTTTACAAGAGCAATAGCCTCTGGAGGCAGGGCTAACGCATTAAAATTCTTGTAACTATTCAGGTCACTATTTCTGGGACGACGGCCCCAGCCAAAAATGTGAAAAATCAAAGGGCCGAAGGTCCTTTTTTTGTTTTTCTACTTCTTACGTTACGGTGTAACTTTCAGACCCTTGCTCAATAACCGCGAAGATTTTTTTTTATTAATTAGTAGCGTTTGGTCTGAATGAATCGTTTGATACCATCTTTGACCAGCTTCTCCTTGTTCTACATCAATAGAATAATCTTCGCATATTCTTCGCTTCCTTCGCGATCTTCGCGGTTAACAGATAGAAGT
>JAAKFP010000181.1 GCA_011065005.1 Chlamydiota bacterium
GAGCCAAATCTGTGACTAACTCAAACATGAATCCTACATTCTATCCCGTGCCATTCGGGAGATCTTATTCCACGTTCCCCCGATACCCATGACACTACGCATCTCCTTAAGGGTCTCATTCGAGATCTCCACCATCTTCTGCGTTCCTTCATAGATGATCTGCTCGACGAGACCTTTCTGCTGTTCAAACTCCTTGCGCCGCTCACGGATTGGATCCAAAAACTGGTTCAAAACAATCGTCAATCTCTTCTTCACTTCAACGTCTCCAACCTTACCCTGACGGTAGAGAACCTTGAAATCTTCCACTTCAGCTTTATCTGGATTGAACACATCGTGGTAAATAAATACAGGATTCCCTTCTACAGTACCGGGAATGTCCGCATGAACCCTTTTGGGATCTGTAAACATCCCCCGAACTTTCTTTTCGACAGTTTTGGCATCGTCAGAAAGGTAAATCGCATTTCCCGCAGACTTACTCATTTTCCCCTTTCCATCGATGCCGATAAGAGTAGGAATCGTGCTAAGCATCGGCTCCGGCAAAGGGAAAATCTCTCCGTAAAGCTGGTTAAACTTGCGAGCAATGCCGCGTGCAAGCTCCACATGCGCTTCATTGTCCTTGCCCACCGGCACCAGATGCGCCCGCGGCATAAGAATGTCTGCGCTCTGGAGAACGGGATAGCCAATCAATCCAAAAGGAATACTTTCCGGATCGAGATGCGCATTGCGCGCCATCTCTTTTATGCTCGGCAGTCCCATAAGCCTATTGATCGAGATCAACATCTCGAAAATCAGATTCATCTGGTATACCGCAGGTACCGCAGACTGTAAATAGATCGTCGACTTCTTGGGGTCGATCCCACAGGCAAGATAATCCAAGACCGTCATCCGAATATTCTCGCGCATCTCCATGATATGTTTTTTTTGCGGCTTTGTGGTCAAAACATGGAGATCGGCAAGAATAAAATAACAATCGTATTGATCCTGCAGGGCAACGCGATTTTTCAACGACCCTACATAATGCCCTAAGTGGAGACAACCTGTTGGACGATCTCCCGTTAAAATACGTTTTTTCTCGGTCATAGCCTTTTTATCCTTTCAGGATTATCCACTCAATATACCCGGTCTTATTGCCTATTTCAATGCCCATAACTGCAAGAGAAAAGATAATCGCCGCAAGTAAAGCGATTTTTCCTCCAGGAGTGGTAAAGGGTGCTTTCATCTTCTTCCGATATCTCGCCGACCATGCCATGAGTGCCGGCAACAACCCTAGCAAGATGACGACACCAAACGCGCCGGCAAACTCTAGTGCCGTCAAGAAAACGCGGGGATAGGTCAAAATAATGACGAGAGGAGGAAGAAATGTCAGTGTAAACAAAATCATCCTTCCAAGATGTGTTTTCTTCACACGAAGACCATCTGCAAGAAAATCGGACAAGCTCAAAGTCACTCCCAAGAAGGAGGTGATGATAGCGAAAAAGGAGAAAAACTGCGCCGCCAAAGCGACCCAAGAATCGCCCATGATCCTAGAAAGAAGTCTTGCCGTATTGATATCCTGTTTATATCCCTCCAGAAGTCCGTTCTCCCCAGAAATCGGAATGACTCCTAGAGTAACAATCTCCCAGATGACATAAACAACTACGGGGATAAAAGTACCAATGAGCAAAGCTTTGACCAATTTTTGGGTGTTGTGGTGCATGTACGTTGTCAGCGTCGGAATAATGATATGAAACCCGAACGAAGTCGCTACTAAAGAAACCGCCAGCAAGGGATTGTTCCAGTCAGCATAATGAAAATAACTCCGATCAATATGTGGGACGAGCAAGAACACCATCGCTCCATAAGCAATGATAAGCCCAAACATAAAAATACGATTGACGAAGTCTACATATTTCGTTCCCTCATAAACGAAAAAGCCGAAAATAAATAGCAACGGAAGCGATCCCGCCCAACTAGGCAAAGCGACCTTTGTTGTCGCATACACAAAATCGACAAGGACAGGACCTCCTACAGCAAGGTAAGCTGTCGTTAATGAATAGAGGAGAAAAAGATACACCACCCAACTGACGATTTCTCCCGCTTTACCCAATGTATGTTTAGCCATCGTGATGAGGTTGATATTTCCTCCAATGCATAAGTTTACCTCCAACATAAGAAATGCCGTAAAGGTCATGTAGCACCAATATATGAGAAGGAGGCAAATGGAAGGCCACAAGCCCGCCAAACCGGTTACGAGGGGCAAGCCCAACACACCAGCGCCTATTGTTGTTCCCGCTACGAGAAGAGCTCCTCCGAGTACTTTGTTATGAATTTGCATGTCTATTTCCTATTGAAATTGGTGAATGATTTCTAAAGTAACAACCCCCAAGGAAGCAAGGATCACAACGATCAGCGTAAGCCTACCTCCAGGCACCAGAGGTTTATGGCCCAACTGTTTCACGTAACGACCGGACCACACCATCGCCGCCGGTAAAATGCCAAACAGGATCACCGCCCCAAAAGCACCCGCATAGCTGAGAGCCATCAAGAAAATTTTCGGATAGATCAAAGAGAAAAGAAACGGTGGCGCTAAGGACAAAGTACATAGAAGCACTTTTCCTTTGCCATCCTTTTTCACATGTAATCCATCTGCAAGAAAGTCTACGAACCCTAACGCAACACTAAGGAATGTCGTCACGATCGCAAAAAATGCAAAATACTCAGCCAGATCCACAATCCAGGAGGCTCCGACAGCATTGCGTAAAAGACGCGTTGCCATGGTCCCCTCGCTCACAGCTTGTTGAAGCCCCCCCTCTCCATCAAGAGGAATCAGGCCCAGCATCAACCACTCCCACATCAGATAGATCAATAGAGGAATGCTGCTACCCACTAATATCGACAACCTAAGCTTCTTCACATCATGTTTCAAATAGGTGGTCAGACTAGGGATCAGGTTGTGGTATCCAAAAGAGATAATCATCGCCGGAATGGCAACGGTCGCCGCCCCCCAATCGACATGTTGCAAAAAACCCCTGTTTACATGGCCACTGCCTATGCCTACTAAAGCGAAATAGGTACCAACCAAGCACACCATCAGCAGTCGATTGATCCGATCTACGGTTTGCGTTCCCATGTAGAGAAACACTCCAAACAACAGCGATAGCACCAGGCCTCCCACCCATTCGGGAATGGTGATCCCTACCGTTTCCTCTACGAAATCGGCACACAGCTGCCCGCTGCCCGCAGAAAAAGCAACCATGAGGGAATAAAAAAGAAAGGCAAACAATACCCATCCCAACACCTTGCCGATCTTCCCTAAGGTAAAGCCTGCCATCGTAACAATGCTCACCTCTTCAGAAAACCAGAGGTTCACCTCAAGCAAAAGCAACCCTGTGCTAGCCATAAATAGCCAGCTCAGAACAAAGAGAATAATTGTGGGTTTAAATCCACCTGCAGCCGTGAGAGGCGGCAATCCCAGCATCCCCGCTCCAATGCAGCATCCTGTGATGAGTAGTATCGCCCCAAAGACTCGACTTTGTGAAACGTCATTTGATTTCATTCTTTAGGACTGCAGCTGTTGTTTTTCGACTTTACGCTCTTCTTGTCCTAATCGGCCGAGGTCGTATCCTTCAAAATCGACGAATTTAAAGAAACGTTCAAAAGCGGGGAAAACGCGACATACTTCACTAGCCATTTGCTGCGCCACAAGGCGATAGTTGGGATGCCCGGCAGCCTGAGAGCGCAGCTCACAAAGCCATTGCAAAGCACGAAGGTTAACTTGGAAATACCACCGAACATTGTATGCCATAGGCACAACATATTGCGCCTCTTCAGGCAATTCTGTGGCAATCGTATCGTAAGCCTCTTTTGCTTTCTGCAATGCAAATTGGTAATCCGCCTTGATATCCATCCCTTCAATTTCCGGAGGAAGACAATAGCCGTAATCGCAAGAGAGCAGCTGCCTCTCCTGGGTGAGAAGACGGTGACGGTGTAAATCGCGATAGATTCCAAAATCTGTCAAAATTTCGAATGTGAAGCTGGCATGTTCAAGAGCACGAGGGGACTTATGCCGTCGATTTTCCCGAGAGCTGCATCCAGCGTCTAAAATGCGCTCTAATTCTTCCTCCGGAAGCTCTTGGCAGTAGCGAGTTAAGTCATCCAAGCTCTTATCGGAATTTACAAAGAGAAGAGCTGCCGCAACTTTTATTACGGAATCTGGGTCGTAGGACATAAGTCGAACTCCACGCTCCATATTCCGATCGGGGAATGCCATGTTCTGCGCTGTAACCATAGCAAGTTCCATATTCATCGCTTCGTAGTATTGCGCATAGGCCTGATGGGTGTGGTGATTGATATCTGCCCGACGAATGAAAGAGGGAATCACTTTAGAAAGTTCCTCATACATCCGCTTGCCGACCTCCTGCATTTCTGTAATATTACTGCAATGGAGTTTGTGGATCAGCTGCTCATAGAAGCGTCCATTCCCATACATTCCCAGGTTTGTCAATGTTCCTGCCGGTAGAAGTCCCCTTAAACAATCTAGCACCTTCGCACGAAGGGCTGCATTATATGCTGCTTTGGAAACATTGGGATCGTGAGGCATTTTTTCTTCAATCTTTGCAGTAAGTGGAGGAATCAGCTTGCTATAGGTTTCGAAAAGCAAATTACAGGTATTGATATAGGTATCACGATACGCGGAAGTCATCAAAATCGGCTCTTTATAGAAGAGATATTCCCCCTTCACTTTTTGGTCGAAGTACATGTACCGGGTAGACTTTTCGATTGGAGACCCTCCAACTCGGCAATCTTCCAACGTTTTTGCTGCAAGCATCGACACATTTTCCAGAGCCAAATGTGCGCCGCCAAGTTCAGCTATGGAGTCGTCACCATATCCATCCAAAATTCGATCGTAGAAATTCTGCGCACGCTTTATCGCTAAAGCTTGATCAGCGGGATTTTCCTCTGTGGATGTTGCGCTAGCAACAATAGAAGAAAAAGCACTCTCCTCACTATTTGTCACAAATTCTTTAAGAAGGAGGGAGCGCAAACCTAGACTTGATCGGGAATACCGTGAAAAAAGAGCCCCTTTGATCACCTCGGGAAGGTTGCGCAATGCAAAGATGTGACTACTTGTGTTGGTCACATACTTTTCAAGGATTTTGATTTGGCTTTCAGTGAATTCTTCGTAATCTTCTTGCAACATATGAAATTTCCTAAATTATCTCTTGTGTCCAACGACAGATGATAGAACACAAATCGGATTTTTTGCATTAAATAAAAACTTCCCCATTTGTGTTTTTTACAATAATACATTAAAATTGAGCAACTTGCTAAATGGCTTTGTGGCGAATTTAACCACAGAGCACACAAGAGTTCACAGAGAGTATATGAGAAAAATTGTTGAGTCATTACTTTCCTCTCATATTCTCTCAGTGAGCCCTGTCTCGACTTTCGGCATATAGATTCAGCCTGAAAGGCTGAAAGTGCAACAGCCCAGGGCAACGCCCTGGGAAAGATTTGAAATAGATCCAGCAGCCTGTAGGGCTGCCAGGTTTAAACCAGAATAAGGAAGGTTTTTATGACGCTCT
>JAAKFP010000182.1 GCA_011065005.1 Chlamydiota bacterium
TTGAATCAAGAAAAAACAGAAGAGTTAGAGGTCTGAAGAGAGTTAAAAAATGGCCCCTGAACTAGGGGGTAAAAATTGAATATATTTCCCCATCAAAACCCTCTATTCGTTTCACCCCAGGCCTGACCCTTTTTTCTGACCCTTTTTTTTCAGGCCTGACCCTTTTTTTGACCCTTTTTTTTGATAAGTAATGAATACAATTTTGAACGAATAATCTTTTCGTTATTAAAGAAACAACGTAATGCTGAAGGTTGCAGTTAAAGGGGACGTTGGTGCATTGTGCATAACTTAGCAAAAGCCATAAGTGGAAGTGTGTATGGAACCGGAGAAACACTAAAGGCATCCCATCGTTGCTAAGGGATCGTTAAAAAATAACATTTGCACAGTTCGGCGGCGGTCTGAGTCAATCTGCTGTCGGACTGTGCCTTTTTCGCAATCGGCTGAGAGAACTGTGGTCACGCGACAGCCTCTCAGTCAAGATTGACAACGACGCCATTTTGGTTCTCGTAGCCACCAGCGCAAGAACCGCTCATTCGCTGACCACCGCTGCATCCCGTGAGGCCCCACATAGTTGTTCCTCCGAAACCTTAAATTGTTCGCAAGTGACGCGAATCAAGTCCGGCAGCCCTACCTGCAGGTTGCCGTCTACAAATCGAATGAACAACTCGAGTTCATCAACTTCTGCATTCGCAAACCTCTTTACAAACTCGATATCAGCAAATGCCCCCAGTTTTGACGAACGGTGAATCGTCTCGACCTGATCCTTTGCAACTGAAAAAATCAGGGATTGCTTTTTTTTGACGGAATAAAAACGAATTTCAGCTATAGTGTTGTTCTAACCGTAAACCGTGAGGGAAATAAAATGGAAGCAGATTTAGTCAGTAAAGCAAGTTCTTCAAGTTCAGTAAGTGGATCTAGTATTCCGGTGCCTCATTTGCCTGAAGACTGGGATTTATTGAAGAGAATAGGGAGTGTTTTTAGTGTCTCCGTTTCAGAAAGCTATCAGGAGACAAAGGCAAACTGTTTCAATGCGGTAGTACAAGCCTTTGAGGACGAACAGTGGAGTGTGATTAATGCCAATCATGACGACCTCACAAAGTTGACCGATAGCTATGGGAGGACCTTATTGATTTATGCAGTTTCAGAATGGAAAGAGGATTGGATCGCAAGATGTATTGATTATAAGGTAGCTATTCATGAGTGTGACCTTGAAGGGAACACAGCTTTGCATCATGCCGCTAAAGAGGGGGCGGTACATTTGCTTCAGTGTTTATTAAGTGACATCGATGTACAGGCGACAAACCATCATGGAGAAACACCTCTTCATATTGCTATCCAGGCAGGTGAAGCAGAAGCTGTCGGTAAGCTCCTTGATGAGGGAGCGAATGTTAATTCAAGGGTGTTGTATCAAGGGAAGATTCAAGTCAATGCTCTTCAGCTTGCCGTATTGAGAGGAGAGACAAGGTGTGTGGATTTTCTTCTCGAAACAAAGGAATGCAATGTTGACAATAACGTTCCCAATATTGGGAATCTCTTACATGTTGCCATCTATTTCAGTCAAATTGGTATGTTGAAACACCTTTTTGAGGCACATTTTCCAATCATTACAAGTCTCATTGAGAGGAAAAACGATGACGGGAAATCCCCTCTAGGTTTGGCCGCAGAAGTTGGGGAAATCGAAGCTCTTGTTTTCTTGAGTGAAAAGGATGCAAATTTAGAGTCGCGTGATAATGATAATTGCACACCTTTGCATTTAGCAGCTCGAGGTTGTCAACAGAATGCGATTAGCACTCTTGCATACTTGGGATGTGATTTATTTGCAGTAGACAGTAATGTACAGAACGCCCAAAGCATAGTAGAAAATGGGCCTAAGACAAGTGAAGCACGATCAACAACGAACCTTCTCAAACGTTTGATACGACTGGGAGAAAAAGTTCGGTCGGCTCCTCCTAATTTTGTTTCGACGCCCCCAGTGAATCTTGTTTTTAAAGGAGGAGGACCGAAAGGAATAGCCTATGGTGGTGTGATTGAAACGTTAGAGGCAACAGGGAACTTAAAAGGGGTCAAACGTGTGGCAGGGACATCGGCAGGGGCTATTGCCGCTATGCTCCTTGCTTTGGGATACAACTCTGCAGAAATCAAAGATGTTTTGAAGACAACCGATCTGACCACCTTTTTGGATCATCCGCTAAGCAAGACCAGACTTGAAACAGCTTTCAGAGAAAGAACGGAAAATATCGGAGCCGTTATAAAAAGTCTTCATCAGACATACAAAACCGCTGTAAGAGTGTATCAAGATCCTACAGTTGTAGTCACAGCTGCTCTTAAAGCGCTATGGAAAACAACAGGTATATGTGAAGGGAATGTTTTCCTGCAGTGGGCTCAGGAAAAAATTGCAAATAAAGTTGGGGATCCCCACCTCACTTTTGGAGAGCTCCACGAGTTGGTGAAAAAGCCTGGAAGCCCTTACAAAGAACTACATATATTTGGAACAAAACTTACGGGTCAATCACAGATTTTCCGTTTTAGTTCTGAAGACCCCTCATGTAAGGATATGATTATTGCTGATGCATTACGAATCTCTATGTCAATTCCCGGTGTTTTTCTCCCCCACCACATCCATGTTAAAGAAGATGGAAGACGTGTAGCGTTTAGAGAAAAGGGGGATTTTGTTGATGGCGGGATGCTCTATAATCTTCCCGTCGAAGAATTTGATCAGAAACGGTATGTTCAAGGAGTGGAATCAGAAGAAGAAGCTTTGTGTCCTATTTTCAATAAGCGGACCCTTGGTTTTAACCTCTATTCATCCCTATCCGCGCCTGCTGAGGAAAGACCCGTAGAAACAGTTGGGGATCTTCTTTTGAATCTGGCGAAGGTCTATTTCCATGCTGGGGACAGTATACGCAGGCTCAATCCCTACAATATGACACGAATTGTCAACATAGACGTCAAAGAGGTGGGTACTTTAAGCTTTTCTCTCACTGATAAACAGAAAGATACCCTTGTTCAGTCGGGTAGTGATGCTGTCACAGACTTTTTTACAAAGTCGTCACCAAATCGTTTCGTAATGAAGAGGGAAGAGATCAACAAATACAATGAAACTGGACTCACGCAACTTCACGAAGCAGTGATTGCCGGAGACGTTAAAAAAGTGACCTCTTTACTCAATCAAGGGGCTGATCCGACTAAGGAAGTAGAAAAAAAAGATCCTGAACATGAAAGTGAGTTTTATGAGTATCAATCGCTTCATATTGCTTCAAAACTTGGACATGAAGAAATCGTTCGTTTGTTGGTAAGGAAAAAAGCGCCGATCAATGGACAAGGGAGATTCGGACGAACCTCTCTTCACATGTCTACTCATAATGGGCACCTTGAAATAACAAAATTTCTTCTATCACAAGGAGCGAATCCGAACGCACGTGCAGGTGAAGACGATCACTTTATTACCCCTCTTCATGCGGCTGTTGGGTGTGATCGTTTTGATATTGTCGCTGAATTGCTAAAAAGCCCTAAAATCAATCTTGACGTAAGAGATTCGGACAACCACACACCATTCTACAATGCCGTTCAGATGGCTCGTCCTGGTCTCGTCAAATTAATCTCTGAATCTTCAAGATTCTCACTTCCCTCAGATGATAAAGACCCAAACAGTTTAAGTAGCCTATTTGAACTGAATCGAAGAAACCAAGGAAAGAGATCTCTTAAGGAAGACGCAGATCAAATTGAAAATCTATTAAACTCATTGAGAAGGTAGGCATGATGACGCCTGTAGATAGGGAAGATCTCTGAGAAGAAGTCATATTCAAGTGCTAATGAGGAGGTACTGTGGAAGCGTGCGATACAATTCATTTAGATCAGAATTCTGATGATAATACAACCGCCACGGGAGGAAGCTCCACTGATATTCAGTTTCTCGATACCATCGATGAGTCGATCAGTATTAAGGGAAACTCCGCAGAGGCATTAGAAAGAATCCTTCTTTTTTTTCTTGATGTAGATGTACGAACTCCTATAAATCAGATTCAAAGAGTCTATTCATATTTGCATAACATCATCCCATTTCTGGATAAAGGAGAAATGGAAAAGCTTCGAGAGGACGTATTTCCAAAGCTTCAATATTTCCCGATTCTTCATCAAGAGCAGATGCAACTAGCTGTTGAAATCGCAGAATGGCACCTTATGGTTAGTTCTTCTGTTCCTTTGGAACAATTGCTTACACAGTACCTTCAGTCCATGCATTACTATTCAAAAGCTATTTTAATTGCTGAACTGAATGACAGCTCACAACTGGAACTCTTACGTTTTGGTATTTCAAAAGTGTTCATGAGAGTGATCAAAGATCAGTCCACCTTTAGGGATCGTTTAGATCGAGCACGTCGAGAAGTAGATCCAGATAAATTTGGACGAGTGTTAGCTGAAATAGAAATTTTGAAGCAATATCGATGCGATCACGAAGATCACACATTTCTTAAAGGTCTTATTGAACAAGCGGGAAGAATATTGGCAAATATTACCTTGAAAAATCAAGAGAAATTCAAATGCTTTTCACCATTCGTGCGTCAAAAACTTATAGAAAAATTTGATGCAACTGACATTAATCACACCACTCAAGGATATCGCAACGCAATACAAAACTTTCGAGGCATATTCCGAAAAGAAATAGACGATTTTTCCTCGGAGCTCAATGACTTTAATGCAGTGCGGAAGAGTCAACAGATTATACAGGATCATTTTTTGCGCTTTTTTCAAGAGAAATTGGTAGAACACGTTTTTGCCTTTATAGGACCCCCTCCATGTGCATATGATCTTCGAGCGATGGGTTCAATAGGTAGAGGAGAGCTGTGTCCCTATTCTGATTTGGAGTGGATGATTCTCATCGAGGATGAGAAGCATTTCGATTACTTTCAGAAACTCGCACAAATCATAAAACTCCAGATTGTTTCTCTAGGGGAAACGGCAGCATCAAATCTTCCTGTGTTTAGCTGTCTTGGAGACAAGCATAAATCTGGCTTTCATGTTGATTCGGGAAGTGATCCTGTAGATGCAACATTAGAGCTCATAAGAACTCCACAAGCAATGGCTTGTAAGCAAAAAGCTTGGGATGGTGAGAAAGAGCATTCTGATGCATGCTTACCGGTTCACACGTTGAGAAAATCGTGCAGTTTATTGAGTGATCACTCATTTTTGTTTACTGAATATGAAAATGAAATGGAAAAAATCCTTTCACTTCCCCTTCCAGAGGGAGAACAAATTCTTCTTGGGAAGACGATAGGGCAAAGGCGTGCCCTTGGGCTTTTAGGAGAACAACTGAAAGCCTATGGAGAGTGTTTCAAAACCCCACCGGAAAAGCAAACCGTACTCGATATCAAGGAGCAGTTTATTCAGCTCATCAACTATTGTCTGAATGATCTTGCCCTGTACTACAATATCCGGGAGGTGAACACTCTCGATATCATTGATGCTCTTGTTGAAAAAGAGGTCTTTACCGAACGAA
>JAAKFP010000183.1 GCA_011065005.1 Chlamydiota bacterium
AGCGGATTCTCGTTAGATTCTTCAACAGCTCGGCAGAGTTCCGTCATGAGGTCGATATTGAGAGCGTTCCGTTTGTTGGGACGGTTGAGCGTTATCTCAGTGACACCTATGGCTTCACGCTTTACAAATAGTATCGAATTTGACATTTGGTCGTTTCCTACTTTTGTCTTCGACAATGACAAAGGACTTTTTCTGGAACTTGCATTTCCATCTCAAGGAGTGCCTGTCCTAAAGCTTTCCCTTGCGCATCGATCCGCAGAGAGCAGCTTGCTCCCCCTGCTAGCACACCTTTGAGCACAAAATTTAAGGCCCCGAGATTTGGCAATTCATAGCGAACTGTTTCCTCAACTTCTAGATGTCTGAAGAAGTCGTTTACGACATCAGCGGTTAAGTGCTTTTTGAGAAATTCATATCCTTCCGGGCAATAGGCGATGATACCAATGTTGGCATTGGAACCTTTATCGCCGCTTCTTGCATAAGCAATTTCTCGTAAGTGAACATTTTCTGTAATCATGATAACGTTGCCTCAATGATTTCCACTTTTGGCTGAACCCTGTGAGAATCTAGCAAGCAGGGCCAGTAGCCAAAAACTTGTCTCACTCTGGGTCGGCCTCCAAAATATCCTGTTGTCCCTTGAGCACCGCTGGTAACCAGCGGTACAAGCTCTTTTGAGAAACACTCAACGGCTTCTTTTCGGGGATCTGCAACGCAGATCCTTAGAACGCATTCCCTCAAATCCCAATCAGGTGTCGCGGGAATCGTTTCAGGAACCACATCACCACTACCAATGCACTCAATCTGTGTTTTATTGAGCTCAAAACCTGCATTTCGAACACGTTGCAGGACAATCTCTCCACATCGACTTGCTTTTTTGCGAACATGGTGACCAAAGAGTGTAAGTATCCCTTCAGCCATATATCCGTTGCGATATGTGGCGCTGACCTTGTAGGTAGAAGGGGGAGGGCTACCCTTCGCTCCGGAAACCTTCACACGATTTCGCCCTTCCTCTTGAAGTTGTAATGAAAGAAAGGAAACGTTGACGTCTGGACTCAAATAGTTGTCTGGGTCCCCCAGTTCATAGAGAAGCTGCTCTTTCACGGTCTCCTCAGAAACAATGCCTCCGGTATCTTCTGGCTTTGTGATCACAAACGATCCGTCAGCACTCATTTCAACGACAGGAAATCCTATGTTTGCAGGATCTGGAACTTCCAGCCAGTTTGTTGAAATTCCTCCCGTCACTTGAGCTCCACATTCGATAAGATGACCTGCTATCGTTGCTCCTGCGAGCCTATCATATTCATCCCATCCCCAGTTATAGTGTGCTACACAACAAGCAACGACAAGGCTAGGATCGGCAACACGCCCTGTGATAACAATGTCAGCACCTTTATTTAATGCTTCGAAAATAGGCTTTGCTCCTAGGTAGGCGTTTGCAGAAACAAGAGATTCACGAACACCTTGTATCGATTCACCGGTATCTAGATTCGGGAAATCCCCATCCGCCTCTAACATAGTGAGAACATCATCTCCGCTGACAACACCGATCTTCATCGATGAACATTTTGATCCACGAAGAATATCAGCCGCTGCTTGAGCGCATCCCAACGGATTTAAGCCGCCAGCATTTACTATCACTTTGCAGTGCGCTCCTTTTTCCCAAAAAGGGATTAGCGATCGTAATTCCTCCAAAAAGTCTGTGGCATAGCCAAGGGAAGGGTTTTTGTCCCGCTGCTTGGCGAGAATGGACATAGAAACCTCTGCGAGGTAGTCCATGGTGATATAATTGAGGTTGGGCTGTTGCGCAAGCAACCGTGCCGCGGCTCCGATCCTGTCCCCCCAGAATCCCGAAGCATTTCCTATTCTCAACAGTTTAGGCATGAGTTATCCTCTTTTATACTTGAATGACCCCAGTGTGAAACGTTTTTCCTGTCACCGGCGCGCGTTTTACAAGTGTTAATAACCGAATGAGCACATCACGGGTGGTATGTGGCGGAATAATTGCATCTACCCACCCTCTGGCAGCACCAAATCTGATATCCATTTGTTTGGTATACTTCTGATGGATTTCGTTGTACATCTTTTCTGCCTCTTCTTTATCCAAAGTCTTACCTTGCCTTTCCGCTTTGCGCTCCTCTACAGTAAATAGAGTTCCGGCAACTTGGTCGGCACCCATTACAGCATATTTGGCGTTGGGCCAAGCGAGGATAAAGTTCGGATCATATGCCTTACCACACAGGGCATAGTTTCCGGCACCAAAAGAGCTTCCAACGATAACGGTAATTTTGGGAACGATCGAGTTGCTGACAGCATTGACGAGTTTCGCTCCACATCGGATGATGCCCGACTGCTCGGCAGCGGTTCCCACCATAAATCCCACAACATCCTGGAAGAAGATGATCGGCACTTTGGTTTGATTGCACTCCATGACAAAGCGTGCAGCTTTATCGGCACTTTCCGAATAGAGAACTCCACCAATCTCTGTTTCCCCTCTTCCCGTTTGGGTTGAGATTTTTTGGTTTGCAACGATGCCTACAGGCATCCCAGCAATTTTTGCAAGACCTGTAACAATAGATTTTCCATAGTCGGCCTTAAACTCTTCCAAAGAATCTTCGTCGAGGATGCAATCTAAGAGGTCGTGAACATCGTAAGGCCTCTTTCCTTCTGCATCAATAAGGTCATAGAGTGTGTGGGACATTCTTTTGGTGTGAAAATCCAAATCTTTTTGCGGCTTTTCATCTGGAGGCAACATATCTACCAACGCGCGGAGACGTTTTAGGCATGCCTGATCATCAGGTTCCCGAAAATCGACGGTGCCACTAATTTCTGCATGCATTTTTGCGCCGCCAAGCTCTTCGGCATCGACATCATGACCGATAGCCGCTTTTACAAGTGCAGGGCCAGCAAGATAGAGGCCGCTACCCTCTGTCATCAGCAGCTGATCGCAAAGCACGGGAAGGTACCCCCCACCCGCAATGCAGTTTCCCATAATGGCAGCATACTGAGGAATACCTGCTGCCGAGAAGACAGCATTATTGCGAAAGATCCGCCCGAAATCATCTTCATCGGGGAAAACATCTTCCTGAAGAGGAAGAAAGACCCCTGAGGAGTCGACAAGATAGATCGTGGGAAGGCGACATTCAAAAGCGATCCGCTGGGCGCGGAGAACTTTTTTCACTGACTGAGGAAACATCGCTCCCGCTTTTACGGTTGCATCGTTGGCAATGACCATACACTCCCGGCCACATATCCTTCCGACTCCTGCCACCACTCCAGCACATGGCACCTCGCCCCACTGTTCATACATCTTGTAGCCTTCCCAGATTCCCAATTCATAAAAGGAATCCAGGTCGTCGAGAAGGAGAGAAAGCCTTTCACGTACTGTCAATCGTCCCAACCGCTTCTGTCGTTCTCTACCTTTTTCACCGCCACCTTCACGAAGGAGGGCCTCTTGATGATGCATATCCTCTGTCATCAGTCGCAGAAGGCTTTTTTCCTCATTTTGAGGTTGTTGACTCTTCAGTTTCATTGTGTCCTTATACCGGTGATCTGATCGGAAAGGTTTTCGATCTCCTCATCCGGATTTCTGTTGATCGCTATTAATAATCGACGGATCATCGTCATCGCCTGGTGACAATAAAATTTGCCGACGGCGACATCGTTACCTAAAGCTTCGGAGCGGCCGCCGACTTTCTCTAAATCTGTGTCAAGCTTGCTCAACACCGCTGTTGTTGTGTAGAGTGCCATGGCTATCGAGGAGATCCGATTCAGCTGTAGCTGCCTTTCTACGATATCCTCACCATAGCGTGAAAGCAACCGTACCACCATCCAAGAAAACTCCCGAATAGCTTTTTCCAACATTGCCACCTCTTTTTTCAGTTGCTGCGAATGGACAGGAACCTTTGGCCTCCCCATCCTTTTGACTAAGCTTCCACCAAGCTCCACAACTTTTCCGAAATCTGCAAAGCTCTTCAAAGCGTCAATGCCCTCTTTCAGCTCCATTCCCACATCACGCATTCCAACAACGCCGATGAATGCTCTCAACACCTCATTAGACCCTTCTCCAATCATATTTAGACGGGCATCGCGCATCATCCTCTCATAGGGCTGATCGGTAAAGAAGGAACGCCCCCCAAGGATCTGCATCGTATCGTAGAGAATCTGCCACAGTCCATCGCTGTTGAAGACTTTAAGCATGGCGGATTCGAGCATAAAATCTTCGGCGCCATCATCGACAAACCCCGCAGTAAGGTAGGTGGTAGCTTCCATGGCATAGGCAAGAGCGCTCATCACGGCGATTTTCTTTTTCACCAGTGCAAACGATGCGAGAGGACGCTGGAATTGGTGACGATTAATAGAATGATCGACAGCACGTTCAACGAGCTCTTTAGCAGCACCCGTACACATCGCACCGAATGTTGTCCTGCCATAGTCGAGGACCGTTAAACAGACTTTAAGGCCCCCACCCATTGGACCTAAAATGTTCTGCTCCGGAACTTCCAGATTGTTGAAGGTGAGATTTGCGGTCCATGTCCCTCGCGTTCCCACTTTTTCTAAGGAACGATCCTTAACTGCAAATCCGGGCATATCAGGAGTAACAAGAAATGCTGTCACCTTATCTTCACGTCCTCGCGGGGTCTCCACTTCTGTCTTGGCCATCACGGTCAGCACATGAGCGATGCTCCCGTTGGTTATCCACTGCTTCTCCCCATTGATGCGATACACTTTCTTTTCGGGGTCGAAAACAGCGCGAGTTTCAATACCATTGGCATCGGAACCTGCATTGGGTTCGGTGAGAGCAAATGCCGTGAAAATCTCCCCTCTTGCCAAGGGAGGCAGCCACTGTTTTTTCTGTTCAGGAGTTCCAAACAAGAGAATCGTTTTTAGTCCAATGCTCTGGTGTACATTAATAAACAGCGCTGTCGAACCGCATCTCCGAGCAATCTCTTCCACGACACGACAGTAGGTATATTGAGACATCCCCAACCCGCCATACTCCTTCGGTACCGTCATCCCTAGCACACCTAAATCTGCTAAGCCTTGAATGACAGAATCGGGAATTTTCGCTTCTCGATCTATTTGGTCGGGATCTATCTTCTCTTTAGCAAAAGCTTTTACTTTCTCGAGAAACGACTCTACCTTCTGTGCTTCTTCCTTGGGACCGGGAAAAGGCAACACCTGTTCGGCGTCGAAATCCCCAAAAAACAGCCGTTTGGAGAAACTAGGCTTCTTTCCCTCAGAAAAAAGCAGCTCCTCTGCCAAACGCTTTTCCTCCTCTCTCATGGTGATAACTCCCTATCTACATATAAGCTGAAAGTAACAAAATAAAATATTTATGGGAAGAACCGCAGAAACTGCGTTTTCTAGGGTTAGGAAGCTAGAAAAAATAACTTTTACATTTATGCTGTCCTATCATCTTCACTTGCTTTGTTGCAAATCTTTGGAAACTAATAAGTTGACTGCAGATTTGCGCCTCGCAACTGAAGAG
>JAAKFP010000184.1 GCA_011065005.1 Chlamydiota bacterium
AGCTCTTCAGTTGCGAGGCGCAAATCTGCAGTCAACTTATTAGTTTCCAAAGATTTGCAACAAAGCAAGTGAAGATGATAGGACAGCATAAATGTAAAAGTTATTTTTTCTAGCTTCCTAAGCTTCAACGAAGAGAATGAAGAGAAATAGATTATGACAAATATTCCCAAATCCCGAATCATTCTGTATTTGATGATTGCCGGTTTACTTCCCTTTATCTTTGTTGCCGTAAATTTACTTACGAAAACAAGTAATCTTGAGGAATTACAAAATACCCTCGAAGAGGTAAAGGAAAATGCTTATGTCAGAGAGACAAAGCAGTCTCTCAACATGACAGTAAGGGGACACTACAAGGAAGCGGATCATTTCTACATTGACAAACACCTAGAAACCCTTTCTTTTTTAAAACCTGAAATTGAATCTCTTCAAAAGCTCGTCGACAACAAATATTATGCTGGCGACGAAAATGTAAAAAAGCGCTTAGAACTATTGACAGGAACAGGAAATGCGCTTCTTTTTTCAGAAGGGAGCGTCGAAGCCTATCCCTTCTTTCAAGAAACAACAGCAACATTGGTACACCCTGTCGAGGTCAACCTTGCGGACCTTCAAAAGATGCTTTCTCTCATCGAGGGAGTTCCCGTCGGTCCTTTTAAACCCGGCCCTTTCCGCCCACAGCTTATATTTTTGGAATTCAAGATCGACAAAAAAGAAGCTTCCGAAAGCAACGAAATATTTCTCTTAAATATGAAACTATTAAAACGAGAGTACTTATGACTAAAGAACTTAAAAAAGCATCTTTTTCCCTGAAAATCCTTTGCATACTCATTGTTAACACATTTTTTCTTCTTGGATGTGTGTCAAACCAGCCCCCATCCCAAGAAAGGAATCTTAAATCGATCAGCTTAATGGACCGAAACGGAACTGCTGAAACGATTAGTAATACCGAAAGACTCAAACAGTACCAATGTGTCGATTTTTCAAAGCCACAATCGTATGAAAAAGTATTACGCATCTACAATCGTGACTCCCAAGGGAATATTCACGCCAATGTCCATAGCTATCATGAAAATGGACAACCAAAACAGTTTTTAGAAGTGGTCAATTCTAGAGCTTTTGGTGCTTATAAAGAGTGGCATCCAAATGGTTCTATTAAACTCCAAGCTTTCGTTATTGGAGGAGAGGCCGATCTTACGCCCACGGCTGAAGAATCCTGGCTTTTTGATGGTTGTGCTTACGCTTGGGATGAAGAGGGCAACCAAATCGCTACTTTTTCCTACGAAAAAGGGATCCTTCAAGGAGATTCCTATCAGTATCATCCAAATGGACAAATATGGAAGAAAATTCCCTATCAAAACAACGAGATTCATGGCTCCTCGGAAACCTATTTAGAAAACTGCCAACTCTTACAACAGAATGAATACTTTGAAGGCGCCAGACAAGGTTCCTCCTATCGATATTGGACTCCCAAACAACTTGCTTATGAAGAAGAATACCAAAAAGACACTCTACGCTTTGGTCGTTACTATGAACCTTCTGGACATGTCGTTTCAGAAATCAACGATGGGAATGGATATCGCTCTATTTTCTGCAAAACAGGCGTTGCTGAGCTGCATGAATATCGCCATGGAGAGCCTGATGGGGAAGTGAAGGTTTTTGGTACAGATCAAAAGCTTTTTCGCAAGTATCACGTCAAAAACAGTCAAAAGAACGGGGAAGAGATAGAATATTATGAAAACCCCCACCTCCGTCATCTCCAAAAAATCTCTCTTTCTTGGTACCAAGGAAAGGTGCAAGGAATTGTAAAAACCTGGTATGATAATGGCGTCCAAGAAAGCAAGAGAGAAATGAGCAACAACACGAAAAACGGCATTTCTACTGCTTGGTATCGCGATGGTAATTTAATGCTGATTGAAGAGTACGATCACAACAAGTTGGTGAAAGGGGAGTATTATCCAAAGAGTGATAAACACCCCATTAGCATCGTAAAAGAGGGAAAAGGGGTTGCGACATTATTCGATCCCGAAGGAAATTATGTAAGAAAAGTCCATTACGAGAATGGAACTCCAACCAAAACCGAATAAAGAGATGACCATCCAGAATAAAAACAGACTTCGCAACGATTTACGAAAAAAAAGGCGAGCTATTTCAGATCAAAGGGGCTCAGAAGCATCTTCAAAGGCGATAGTACAACTCTCAGCGTTGTTCAAACATCATCCAAATATTTTGTCTTATGCAAGTTTTGGTGATGAATTTGATACACAAGGAATCAATCAATACCTTTTATCTGAAGGGAAACTTGTTCTTCCCAAAGTAGATGGTAATACCCTGCGGACATACCATGTTGAAGACGTCAATACACAATTAAAAAAGAATTGCTGGGGTATCTTGGAACCCATACCCACAAAATGTCGCGAGGCTGATGTTTCAAAGATCTCTCTTAGCTTGGTACCAGGAATTGCTTTTGATGCTGTCAACCACCGCCTTGGCTATGGGAAAGGCTTTTATGACCGTTTTCTCCCAAAACTGTCAAAAACCTCTTTAGCCTATGGTTTGGGGTTTAAGGAACAGTATTCCTCCATCCCTCTGCCGACGTCTCCATCCGACCATCCACTACATGGCCTGCTACTCTTTTAAACCTAGAAAACGCAGTTAAAAAATCAACGTAGGGCTAAAACTTTATGCCCTGCTTCTGCCCCCAAAACAAGGTTTTGATAAACTTTTTCATAGTTCCTGACCATCTGATCATCGGTAAAGTGCTCTTCAAAATACTCACGACACCTTTTTCTGCTAATTTTTGGCACCTCCAACAAAGCTTCTACAGCCTCACCAACCGTTTCTATAACAAAACCATTCACCCCATCTTTGACGATCTCGGGAACAGAACCACGACACCTTGCAACGACAGGCGTTCCACATGCCATAGCCTCAATCATACAAAGCCCAAACGGTTCCGGCCAATTGATGGGAAAAAGTAATGCATATGCATTTCCTAAAAATTGATTTTTTTCTTCTTCACAAACCTCTCCCACATACTCGATAAAACTTCCATCTATTAAAGGCTTAACAACTTGTGTGTAATATTCTTTATCTGCAATCTTCGCTGCAATTTTTAATGGCATCCCCACTTTCTTTGCAATTTCAATCGCCCTATGCACTCCTTTGTCAGGAGAAATTCGTCCAAGAAACGCTAGATATTCTCCCGGATTTTCCTGAAAAGTATACAACTCCTCCGGAAGTCCATGATACACATTGCCTACCCAATTAGCTTCCGGCAACGGTTCCTGCTGCGCCAATGAAATCGACACAAGAGGCATATCGCTAAATTCTTCATACAACGGCTTTAAATCCTCTGAATCAAGCCTGCCATGTAACGTTGAAACGGTTGGTGTAAAAGTACGCCGAACTAATGAAAAAGGAAGATAATCACTATGATTGTGAATGATGTCAAACTCCGAAGCCATCTGAAAAACCCGCTCCATCATCAAAACATGATGCGCCAAGGTGTCCGCACACGCTTTATCAAGCCACAGCGAACGCCGACAAACCTGAACAAGCTCCGCCTGCGTTACAGAATCGCCGCTAGCAAAAAGAACCACCTCATGTCCTTGACGAACAAGAGCTTCCGTGAGATATGAAACCACACGCTCCGTCCCCCCATAATACTTCGGCGGAACACTTTCATACAAAGGCGCCAGTTGAGCAATTCTCATCGATCCTCCTTATTAGTTAAAACAAAATGATCTGCTCCCAGGCGACCTATAACCCATTCAAATTTCTTTCGCCAGTAAAAATTGTAATAAATCCATTTCTCTGCTGGCTTCTCTTTCCCTATTTTTGTATTCTACTAAACTTCAACAAGTCAAAAAGAAAAGAAAAGGAGAGATTTTATGTCAGAACCTACGGATACAGAACGAAAAAAGGCTTTAGACCTCGCAGTCAGCCATATCAAAAAACAATTTGGGGAGGGCGCTATAATGTCCCTCGGACAACGCTCAGCACTACGGGGAGTAAGCGCAATCAAGACAGGATCGCTCGCCCTCGACATCGCCCTGGGAATCGGTGGAGTCCCTCGAGGAAGAGTCACTGAAATCTATGGACCTGAATCCTCAGGAAAATCAACCCTCGCGCTACACATCGTCGCCAATGCACAACGTGCTGGCGGCATGGCCGCCTATATCGACGCAGAACATGCTCTCGACCCGGGCTATGCCAAAAAAATTGGCGTAAACATCGATGATCTGCTGATTTCACAACCAGACTGTGGTGAAGAAGCCCTAAACATCGCTGAAACTCTGGCGCGCTCCAATGCAATAGATGTCGTTGTCATTGACTCCGTTGCCGCTCTCGTTCCTAAATTAGAACTGGAGGGAGAAATTGGAGACACCTTCATAGGATTACAAGCACGTATGATGTCTCAAGCCCTACGAAAACTAACAGCAGGACTAGCTCGCAGCAATACAGCCGCCATTTTTATCAACCAAATACGGGAAAAAATCGGAGTAATTTATGGCAATCCCGAAGTCACACCAGGGGGGCGCGCCTTAAAATTTTACGCTTCTGCACGCCTTGAAATTCGCCGCATAACAAGCATTAAAGGGCCAGAAAACTCCCTAACAGGTAATCGTGTAAAAGTCAAAGTCGTTAAGAATAAGATGGCCCCACCATTTCGCATCGCAGAGTTCGATATTCTTTTTAACGAAGGTATTTCTCGAACCGGCTCCGTTATCGACATGGCCACGGAGTTCAACGTTATCGACAAGAAAGGCGCCTGGTTTAGTTACAAGGGAGAGCGTCTTGGACAGGGACGAGAGGCGGTTCGAGAAGAGCTTAAAACCAACACACAGCTCCTCGAAGAGATCGAAAGCCTAATTATGGAACACCAACAATCCCAGGAAGAGCCCGCGCAGCCAGAATCTGCTCCAGCAGAACAACAAAAATAATCGAGAGAAACGAGATCCTTGAAGCGCAGAGCAATCTGCGCTTTTCAAAAAATTTGGAGCCGGTTAAATTATTTGGCTTAGCCATGTTGTTCGGATTAAGCCATAATATTTGGACTAAGCCGAGCAATCGGCTTTTTGCTGACAGCCGTGCAAACGACGTCCGTGTACTCAAAATCGGACACGGCATCAACATATGCGAAGCAATAACCTTTCTAAAGCTTGTAAAAGGATTTAAATGCAACCGTGCGGCTATGTTGAAGAAGCCGTTTGCACGGCTTACTCCAAATTTTTTGCCTTAGCCATAATATTTGGACTAAGCCGAGCAATCGGCTTTTTGCTGACAGACGTGCAAACGACGTCCGTGTACTCAAAATCGGACACGGCATCAACATATGCGAAGCAGTAACCTTTCTAACTCACTTTCCGCTAGTTCGAGACCTCGTTTTTTTGGATTTTAATGCTTCGTAGCACTCTATTTATAAGTCACTTATAACAAACATTCATCACCTTTCCATCATGGATTTCGGAAGTAAAACT